>JAPOVS010000019.1 GCA_026708055.1 bacterium
CCCTGCATGCCCCCAGGATCCCACACCCCGCACCGAAACGCGAGCCTTTCAGGCCGAATAAATCAGCAGTCTCCTAGGCGCGGTAGGAAAGGAAGGGGCTCACCCCCGCATGGGCGGGGACCACGCGAACGCTCCCGCGAGCGTGAGGCCGTCGATGGGCTCACCCCCGCATGGGCGGGGACCACTCGCCGTAGCTCTTGGTGAAGATCTTGCCGGCGGGCTCACCCCCGCATGGGCGGGGACCACCCCCAGGGCGGGCGCGACGGCAAGACCGTGATGGGCTCACCCCCGCATGGGCGGGGACCACGCCCTGCAGGACCCCGGCGCGGGCTTCGCGTGGGGCTCACCCCCGCATGGGCGGGGACCACTCAAGGGGTTAGGGGGTTAGGGGGTTCAAGGGGGGCTCACCCCCGCATGGGCGGGGACCACCGGGGCCTTCCGGCCTTGGTTCGGCGCTTTTCCGGCTCACCCCCGCATGGGCGGGGACCACCTCCGGGTCGTCGTGCACGGCACGCGCACGCCGGGCTCACCCCCGCATGGGCGGGGACCACACGGTGACGGCCGAGTCGGCTATCAGCGTGTTGGGCTCACCCCCGCATGGGCGGGGACCACCTCGGCGAGGTCTGGGAGGGCGACCTGAGCGAGGGCTCACCCCCGCATGGGCGGGGACCACGTCACCCAGGCCGGCCGCGTCGCCCGGCTCGCGGGCTCACCCCCGCATGGGCGGGGACCACCGCGCCTGCTCGGCGGCCGTGAGGGGCCCGTCGGGCTCACCCCCGCATGGGCGGGGACCACGCCTACCTCGCCGGCCACTACAGCGACAGCCAGGGCTCACCCCCGCATGGGCGGGGACCACCCGTTGCCGTTTCCGGCGGCTTCCGCCTTGGGGGGCTCACCCCCGCATGGGCGGGGACCACCCAGGATGGACATCCTGGCCGAGCGCCTGACGGGCTCACCCCCGCATGGGCGGGGACCACTTCCAAAGGCGTTCAACGTTCTTCCTTTCCTTGGGCTCACCCCCGCATGGGCGGGGACCACGTCAAGGAGGCGTTGCGCGACGCCAGCGTGCGGGGCTCACCCCCGCATGGGCGGGGACCACACGGCCCGCGACGGCACCGGCGAGCTGCTCACGGGCTCACCCCCGCATGGGCGGGGACCACGTAACCTCGCGCCGGCTGCGGCCGGGAGCGTCGGGCTCACCCCCGCATGGGCGGGGACCACTCGCCGCCGGCGGCGACGACGGGCCAGAACCGGGGCTCACCCCCGCATGGGCGGGGACCACAGGAAAACGCTTCCCTAACCGCTTACTATTGGGGGGCTCACCCCCGCATGGGCGGGGACCACGTGACGATCCCCCACGCCGGCGACCCCCTCTCGGGCTCACCCCCGCATGGGCGGGGACCACCACTTCGTCTCCAGAGGTCCCTGGTCAGTTCTGGGCTCACCCCCGCATGGGCGGGGACCACGGTTCCTACCCAACAAGGCCGAAGCAACCGGGGGGCTCACCCCCGCATGGGCGGGGACCACAGCGCCGCCACCGTGGCGTCGGCCGACGCGAGGGGCTCACCCCCGCATGGGCGGGGACCACTGACGGTGACCGTGCCGTCGCCGGCGACGTTGAGGCTCACCCCCGCATGGGCGGGGACCACCTAGGGCCGCCTAGGGCCGCCTAGGGCGGTTCCGGCTCACCCCCGCATGGGCGGGGACCACTAGGTCGCGAGGCTGTTGAGGTAGGCGACCACGGGCTCACCCCCGCATGGGCGGGGACCACGGCGGCTGGGTCGACCCCAGCTTCACGGGCGAGGGCTCACCCCCGCATGGGCGGGGACCACGTGAAGATGGCCCTGCGAGACGCGAGCGTGCGGGGCTCACCCCCGCATGGGCGGGGACCACCCGACGGCGGCGGGGTCGCCGGGGTGGCGGTCGTGGCTCACCCCCGCATGGGCGGGGACCACCGGCCCCCGGCCTCATCGGGAGCGCCGGGCCGTTGGCTCACCCCCGCATGGGCGGGGACCACTCCTGCTGATGTGCGCACCGTTGGTCCTCGGAGGGCTCACCCCCGCATGGGCGGGGACCACCCGCTGGTCGTCCGTGGCAAGTACGCAGCTATGGGCTCACCCCCGCATGGGCGGGGACCACCGTGCCCAGCGCGCCGATCACGGCCCAGTCCGCGGGCTCACCCCCGCATGGGCGGGGACCACCGGGCCCCCCAGCCCGACTCCAGGGAGTCCAGGGGCTCACCCCCGCATGGGCGGGGACCACCTCCCCGCGCCGACAGCGAAGGGGAGCTGGCCGGGCTCACCCCCGCATGGGCGGGGACCACAGGCGGCGCGTGACAGCGATGCGCAGCGTGTCGGGCTCACCCCCGCATGGGCGGGGACCACACGACTTGCTCCGCTGTGCGCTCGCGCGCGTCGGGCTCACCCCCGCATGGGCGGGGACCACCTGCCTATGGCGCCGGGCGCCCGCGTCTCAGCGGGCTCACCCCCGCATGGGCGGGGACCACACCACGTCGGGCGACTCGCGGCCCGGATAGTCGGGCTCACCCCCGCATGGGCGGGGACCACAATGTCGATGGCGTCCGTCCGGTGCGTGTAGCGGGCTCACCCCCGCATGGGCGGGGACCACCCGAACGCGAGGTGGGGGGGCAGCAGCGCCTCGGGCTCACCCCCGCATGGGCGGGGACCACAGCGAGCCGGAGCGGGACGTGTTCAACCAGTTGGGCTCACCCCCGCATGGGCGGGGACCACTGTCTGATGTGATCCGGATTCCGGGGATGTCAAGGCTCACCCCCGCATGGGCGGGGACCACAGCGGGGGGCTGTAGGTGCCGGCGCCGTCGCTGGGCTCACCCCCGCATGGGCGGGGACCACGTACACGGCGGTGCCGCTGTCGTGCCGTCGGTAGGCTCACCCCCGCATGGGCGGGGACCACGTACGTTATGTCCGTCGTGTGCGTCATTGTTGGGGCTCACCCCCGCATGGGCGGGGACCACCAGTACGAGCCGGCGAGCGTGAGGCCGTCGATGGGCTCACCCCCGCATGGGCGGGGACCACGTCTGGACGACCTCCACGGGCGGCGCGAGGACGGGCTCACCCCCGCATGGGCGGGGACCACACGCGGTCTTTGCAGAGCCGGACCGCGACCTCGGGCTCACCCCCGCATGGGCGGGGACCACAGGCGCCGAAACCCCGGCACGTTGAGGGGGTCGGGCTCACCCCCGCATGGGCGGGGACCACGTTCTTCGGCGGTTCTTCGGCGGTTCCTAGCCGGGCTCACCCCCGCATGGGCGGGGACCACGCCATGCTGAGCAGTTTCAGCGTCAGCCTGCTGGGCTCACCCCCGCATGGGCGGGGACCACCCGTAAGCGTGCGCCCGCACGACGAGCCGGTTGGGCTCACCCCCGCATGGGCGGGGACCACCAGGTCGGGCTCTCGGCGCAGCGTCCGTTGCCGGGCTCACCCCCGCATGGGCGGGGACCACCAACGCTTTCTTCGGTTGGGCTTGCCGTTGCCGTGGCTCACCCCCGCATGGGCGGGGACCACCAACGCTTTCCTTGGTTGAACTTGCCGTTTGCCGGGCTCACCCCCGCATGGGCGGGGACCACTCTCCTTGACCTGCTGGTTTAGGAGAGTGTCGACAGAATGCCCGGAATTGATGGATTGTCAAGATGCTCTGCGGGCAGCGCAACGAGTTGGAGTCCATCCAGGTCGATGATGTGCCTGCGATCGTCACCGCATGTGCGGATGGCGAATCCTTGCTCGGTGTCCTCTGGGCAGATAAGCAGCGCCCAGCCGCCGTGCGTCTCGTTCTCCACGATGCCCCACAGTTCGTCGCGCACGCGGGCTGACATGGTGCCGACGAAGACTCCTGCTGCTGGTTCGATCATCCATCGCGTTAGGGCGTGGCGGATATTCGGCGGTACTGCCGATAGGATCATCGTGGCATGGCCGCTCATGACTTGGAGGCGTAGTTCACGCCAGCGGCAAGTGCCCCCATCTCGGGTGACCAGAGATGGACGACGCCGTCGTCATCGGCTGGGGGGCGTTCATCGGGATTGTGACCCACGGGGTCGAGAACGTGCTGTATGTCTGACACGATGCGGCGGGTCAGGCGGAGCATCCTCCAGTTCTTTCGCATCGCGCCCCGTGCTGCGCTAGCTGGTTGGGGGCGCTTGGCAGCCGCGAAGGCCACAGGGACCGCGATCTCCAGTTTGTACAGGTCGGCGATGTCGAACACGAAGGATCGCTGTCCGCCCATGTGGATGAATCCCAGTGCCGGGGAGGCGCCGAGTGCTGCGATTACTGAGTGGACAGCGCTGTAGAGGACCTGGTTGGCGGTGGTGAGGGCTTGGTTCACAGGATCGGAGTCATCGAAGTTCTGAGGGTTGTAGGCGCGCCGGAACGGGATGCCGTACCGCTGCGACATCGTTCTGTAGGCATTCTTGACGCGGTGTCCCTCCATGCCTCGCAGTTGGTCGATTGTCTTGCCCTCGGCGAGAGCCTTGTCTGCGAACCTAAGGGTGTAGAGGCGTCGGGCCACCTCGGCGCGGGAGTCCTGGTCGGCCCATTGGGAAGCTTGGAGGTGGAGCCATCGGGTTGTGAGATTCTTGTGCGTGAGCGCTCCATGGAAATGCGCTCCCGACTCGCCCGAGAGGACGATCACAGCGCCGTCGGCGAGGACCTGCGACGCGGCGGGCTGGGTTATCGAGGTGCCAGGGCCCAGTAGCAGGGCGGCCGCGGAGGCGGTGGGCAGATAGACCCTCTCGACCCCGCGCTGCTCAGTCCTGAATATGGCGTGAACTCCATTGTCGTCGCGCTCGACTCTGGCTCGGTCGATGTAGACGAATGAGAGTTGGTCGCTGACGCGCGGCAACATCACCAAGGTGGGGCGGTTGAGGCGCTGAGGGAGCTTCGGCATCTCTACCGTCGTCTCATCGCCGGAGCCGTGCGACCGTCAGCAGTCCGCATCCCCACGCCTTGGCGCGTCCGACCCCTTCGGCAGCGGCAATCTTCAAGAGTTCGGGATCCGCTATCTCGGCCGTGCCGTCCACCCGCACGGAGTAGAGAGGGAACCCAGTGCCCCGACGTCTCAGATATCTGTCATGCAGGCCGGTGAGGACGGGAGCCTCGTGAAGTCGGAGGCCCGCTTTCGGTGCCAGATTTGCCCACCATGCAGGTCGTTCACTGGAGGGGACCACTGTGCGCTTCTCGGTGTCGGAGCGGCGGCTGATCCTGACGGGGTTCAGCACCACCCTGTAGGCGAGCACCTGGCCTGCCTCGAGGGAGGCGAGGTGGTCGTCGATTGGTTTGGTCTGGCAAGAGGCGTAACCGCTCGGGAGTTTGTGGAAGTCGGGCGCTTGGGATGATTGCACCAGCAGAGTCGGTGAATCTGCGGGTTCGATCCTCCACAGAACCCCGAAGTGCCGGCGCGGCGAACCCGACCCGTCCGGCGCTGGGGGGAACATGCTCATGAGCGACCTGTGCATGTCTTGGGGGTCGGCCATGTCCCTGCGGCAGCGGCGGTTGCCCGGGTTGAGCCGCATCAACGAGAGGTGCGTCATGGCACTGCCCCCAACGAGTCGTAGATGGCCTTGATGCCCTCTCGCCCGCGCCCAGCGCAGGCACTGGCCGGGAATCGCAGGGTCTTGGTCACGATGTGCCTGTCGAGGTGGTAGAGCCGCCTCGGGTCGAAGGTCTCGGGGGCGTCCTTGCGGGTCGACGCCTGCAGCGGGTCCGATCCCGCAGGAGCGGACATTTCCACCAGGGCAGTGACTGAAGGCTCTCCGTTGTCGTCGGCTGCCTCGTAGAAGTCGGCATCGGACAACGCTCGTGCAGCCGCGCCGGGCGGGCTGCGGAGGAGCTTGGCAGTGGAGAGGATCTCCTCGGGTGTCTGACTGCCTGCTGCGGTGGTGACGGCGACACGCTCGGCGGGCGGGCAACTGCGGCGTCCTAGGTACAGCGGGCGCGCCGGGTTCGCCAGCGCATTGAGGATGTCGGTTGCCGACAACCCCTCTGGCGGCGGTGTGTACACGGCCAAGAACGCCGCGTCCGACAAGTAGAAGCGGTCGGTGACCACAGGATTTCTGAGTTGCCTGCCGGTGTCGGAGGCCAGTGCGTAACGGCCGGGGGTGCCGATGGTATGGAAGTCGCTCAGCAGCCTGCCGGGCCTGTCGGCGCGCACCGCCAGTTCAGCCCCCGGGGCGATGTCGGCGATGGGGTCGGTGCGGCGACGCCCGAGCGCATTGGCGATGATACCGACGACACCCGACAGCGACGGCATGGTCTCTGTCGGACGCTCATAGACGCCCGGGGCGGGGCCGCCCCACGATTGAAGCGGAGCCGTCAGCAGCATCACCACCCGATCAGTCATGAGTATGAGCCGTCGAGAGCCGTCTCAACGGCCGATATCAGGTCGTCGAGAGATGTGCAGGTCTCGCCCAGGCTGCTGAGGGGATCGTCAGGCGCGACCGACGCCACCGCGGCGCACCACGCGCCCGCCTGCCCTGCATCCCCATAGAACGCTGTTTCTGCGGCGGCGTGGGATGCGAGCCGGGCGATGCTCTCAGCCATGTGACCGCCGCCGCGCGGCCGGACCGGACTCTCAAACGCCGCGGCGAATGAGGCGGGCCTGTCGCTGCGCAACACTGCGGCCACCAGAGCTGGCCTGGTGTGGGCGTTCGCTGCGTTCTGCTTGCCGGTCGGCTCCGAGAGCGTGAACGCTCTGAGGAAACTCGAGGCCGCCTCAGCCACAGTCGTCTCGGATCCGTCAAGAGACTCTCGCAAGGTTCCCAGCCCGATTGTGGCGTGACGGTAGAAGACGCCGCTCGTGAACTCGTTGACGTTGATGTGGCCCGCGCCCGTCTCCTCGTCGTCGCCCTGAACCACATCATCGACCGCGGTGAAGTAGTCCTGTTCCACCGCGGAGGCATGGGTAGTGAAGGCATGAGCGACCTGAAGTGCGCCGTCCACGTTTGCACCTGCCGAGGACTCGGCAAGCATCCTGCCGCACAACGCGATGACGGCGTTCTTGGCCCGCAGCGGCTCGAGCAGGTCATCTTTGGTGCTCTTGGTCGGCTTGAAGTGCTCGTCCAGCATCGCCTCCCGGTGCTTGGCGACCTTGTGGGCGAGGCGGCGCGCAGCTTCGGCGGTGGTGAAGGTGAGTTGGTCGCCTTGGAGTTCACCCGCAGACGTCTCAGCGATCTTGATGCCCGCCAACTTGAACAGCTGGTCCACGGCCTCGCAGGCGTCCTCGTCGGCGAATCCATGGGATTCCGTCAGTTCCTCGCGCAACGACTGCGGCAGCCGGCGGGTGCGCAGCGCCTCGCCGAGGTCGGCGTTCTCCTCAAGCCACAAGCGAGCCGCCCGCTTCGTGCACTGCGACGAGATCCGGGCCCTGGCCGTTCCGCCGTAGATCATCTGCTTCGGGGTGCCGAGATTGTCCCGGTTGAGGTTGCTGTACGGCACCGCGTGCAGGATGTGGACATCGAGGAAGTTGGGGGTTGCATTCATGGTTGATTCCTTTCGGCGAGATCGTCGTTGGCCTCGTCGGCGCGCTTCGGCGAGGATGCGTCGTAGTAGGCGCTGTACCACCTGGATCTGACCCGGTGAGCCCAGTCGCCGCCCCGCACAAGGCCTCTCAGATCGGAGATCATCTGGGTCCAGTCGATTCGCTCGCCCTTGCACTTCGGCAGGCATCGCGTGATGTGGCCGAGCCGTGCAGAAGTTGATGAACCTTCTCGGGTGACGCCTTCGAGAGTGCGCCGCGCCACATCGGGCGTGATCCCGTTGGCAGCGTCGCCCAGTTCCGCGGCGATAGTGTGGTACGGCTCGGGCCGCCCCGGATGGGTCACGGCGATCCACGCCGCGACGCGGGCCAGAATGAGGGCCTCGTCGGAATCGGCGGGCAGCCAGGCACCCAGCAGCCACCATGCATCGTCGTTGATGGTGCCATCGACGCGTAGCGACCGCCGTAACCGCGCCCGGTCCCCGGCATCGGCGGAACGGGACCGTACGAAGTCCACGAACTGCTCGTTGCGCGACCTTGACGCGCCTCGTGCCGAAGGCTCAGCCAGGTCGGTTCGTTCTGTGGATTTCATGGGCGTCTACTCCCCGGGTGATTCGGTGGCGGCGGATGATCGCCGCTGCCAAGCGGCAACCCATCTGCGACTCTCAACGGCGATCATGTGAGCGCGGGGATTATGCAACAGACCTGCGGTCGCTGTGTCATATCCTGCGAGCGCGTGGTTCCGCAGTCTGTCGGTCATGGTGCGCGTGTCGAGGCGATCAAGTGCAGAATCCCAGAAGTCGCTTTCGGATCGCCTCCAGAACTCGGCGCGCGCCGATCGGCATAGGAGGTCTTGGATTTCATATACTTGCCGTCCCCTATGAGGGATCAGGCAGACACGGCCATAGGGATCCTCCGAGGGATGGGGGCTCTTGTACACCTTGGCAATTTGGCTGACCATCCTCTCCTCGGCCTCTGAAGCGAGTGTCAGGAAGCCATGGGCACGGAGGGCTGCAGCGGGGGCGAACAGGCTGAGCAGGTTCGGTGATGTCGATGTCGTCCAGGCGAGTTCCTTGGACTTGTCGCCGTTGTGGCTGATGGCCATCCAGGAGTACGTCTGCGGCTCGTACAGCGATGTGGCGTGCTCCCCGCGGGCCCAATCCAGGACTCGGGCGGACAGGTGTCTCCTGCCTTGATCGTCTTGGGCCAGTAGTGATTCGGCCTCCCGCCAGAACGCTCGGCCAGCACGGGGTTTGAGAGATTCCCGTTGCGCATCGACCAGAAGGTACGGGTCCCTCCAGCGCAGACTCTGGTCAACACCTGGGCCCTCGGAGATCGTGAACCCTGTCACATTCGCATCGGCCCCCTGCTCCACACCCGCCCGTAGCAGCATCGTCTTGTCCTGGCGACCGGCGACCTGCTCAAGAAGTCCTGGGATGCCAGTGGGGGGCGCTACGGGATTCGTTGGCGGCGGCTCCTCCCAGAACGGCCTGCCGAAGCCGGTTCCGTCTGGTGGACGAGGGACGAGATGGCCCACCAGTGTCACTGCAAGATCCGCTCCGACTGGATGCAACGAGATCGTGCGCCGTAGCGGTCCGGCAACGAATTTGCCCTTGCCGCGGAGGTCAGGATGCTTCGTGTGAAGCCCGCCAGACGCATAGGAGCGCTGCATCAGCAACTGCCTCGCCGCGGCGGCAGCGGGTATGGCAGTGCATTCGCCGTGAGGCCCAAGGGCCGGATTATTGCCGGACGCCCAGGCGTTAACCGCCTTGGCAGCTGGATGCGAGCCAGCTGTGTGCAAGGTTGGATCCTGGGCGAAGGGTGTCAGGCCTGCGGGCGGGTTGAGCAGCCAGAACCTGTCGTGGTGCTGTGCGAGGTATTGGCGCACGCGGCCGGGATCCAGGCGACCCTCGTCGAGCAGTCGCCGCTGACGCTCCGCGAACTGGGCGCGGTTCAGGGTCTCGTCGTCGAGTGCCGTGACCCGGTATGTGATGACTGCCATCAGCCGCAGCAGGACCGCGGCGAAGCTGGGTTCGCCGTCCGGCCAGCCGGGCAGTTCATGAGCCTCGGTCAACGCATCGGACAGAGACACCTCGCGCCCGCCGATGGGGATCCAGGCGTCATTCACCAAGTTGAATCCACGAGAGTCACTCATGAGCCGACCGTCTCCACCGTCAGGCCCGTCTCATCGCAGAGCCGCAGGGCATACCCTCCCGCCTCGACCTGTTCGCACGATGTGTCGAGGACGACTGCGCCGGCGAGGGGAGTGCGGCCCCAACCGCCACTGAGGCGGGGCATTGCGCTGACCCACGAGTCGTCGGGATACGAGACAGGGATGGCCGCGTCGAAGGCCGCCGCGACCAGTCCTCGGGCTGGGGCGATGCTCGGGTTGCGGCTCAACGACTCGCCGCCGGCGAGCGTCCACGACTCGCCGTTCGGCTCGGCGGGCACGACAAGGACCTGAGCCGCTCTGTGACGCGTTCCGGGATGGGTGTCGTCGCTGTCGAGGGTGCCGGTGAGTCCCACGAGGGGGCTGTCATGGGTCGCTGTCGGTATGGCCCACTTGATCCCCTCGGCCTTGTCGTAGTCCACTCGCACGAGTTGGGCGAGGGTCGCCTCCTCTGCTTCGGCCGCGACGGACTCGTCGAAGTCGAAGCCCGAGGCGTCCTCGGGGTCGGCGCGCGTGACGAGATCCGGCACATGCTCCGGCACTCGGACCTCCAGAGTTCTTGCGCTCTCCCCGCTAGTGAGGCAGGCCCGCGTGGCCATCAGTTCCGCCTTCGGGTAGACGGGCGAACCGAAGCGGGGCGCGCCGCACTGGCCCGTCGGCCACACGACATGTGCACCAACGGCCTCTCCGGCGGGCGGCGGGCGAAAGCGGCGGACCCGACCGGCGCGCTGTAGCAGCGCGGCGACCGGTGCGGGCTCTGTGATCAGCGTGTCGAAGTCAACGTCGAACGATTGCTCCACGACCTGCGTGGCAACGAGGATCAGCCGCCGGGGCCGGCCCCTGTTGGCCGGACCAACGAGTTCGAGCAGCCTCTTGGAGCGATCACGCCTCACGCCGTGCGGCATGCGGGAGTGGAGGATCTCGACGCTCTCGCCCGGGACGAGCGTCTCATCCAAGCGCCGCAGCGCCCAGTATGTGGCACAGGCGGCCCGCACGGTCGAACAGACCACGAGCACGCACTCGCCGGGGAGCGAAGCCGCGACGGCCCGCTCGGCCCTGCGGTCCGGTGCCGCCGCCTCGGGAACATCCTCGGTCTCGACGCGCAACCTCCAATTGCTCCGAGGCGAGACGTCAGCCTTCGACCATCCGTCAGCAGCAGTCCATGCGACCCAGCCCGGGTAGCCGACACCGCCGGGAGGCTCCGCGTCGCCTGCAAGCACCGGATCTCCGCTCGCATGTCCGGCTCCCGCGTTGGTGCCGCGCCGACCCCCTTCCTGGTAAGCCGAGGCGAGTTCGGCCACACGGTTCGGCGGCAGTGTCGCCGACAGGATTACCACCGGTGCACCGAGCGCAGCGAGCCACTCAACCGCGCGCCCTAGCAACTTCCTCATGTACGGATCGAGGGCGTGAGCCTCATCGACGATCAACGTTCCGCAGGCTGTCGCGAGGAGCCTCACCGGCGAGTGCTTCGCCTTCAGCGCTCCCAGCAGCACCTGATCGACTGTGCCCACCCCGAACGGCGCGAGCAGCGCCTTGCGGGTGCCTGACATCCAATTGGCCGCCGAACGCACCGCGTCTCGATCGTCGGAGATCGGCACGGAGCCCGAGTCATACAGGATGGACTGCGAGTGGACCCTTCGGAGGCTGTGGCCTTCATGCGAGAGGCGATCGAGGTAGCTCTGCAGCCGCTCGTGGAGGCCTTCAACCGTTGCCACAGTCGGCATGGCGAAGAAGAACCCGTGCCTGCCCGACGCCTCAGCGAACCGCTCAGCTGCGATGAGTCCTGCCTCCGTCTTCCCGTCGCCCGTCGGCGCGCAAATGAACGCAATCCCGGGTGCCGAAGGACAGAACTTGTCCACGAGGCTCGCCTGTAGATCGGTCCATGCTGCCCGATCCGAATCGAACATGGCGGCGGCGTTCGGGACTCTGCGCACAGCCGGGGCCGTCAACCCGTTCTTGGCCAAGTGCAGGCTGGCCAGCTCCGAAGCGCGCTCGTAGTGGGCGAGCGGATCCCATGAGACCGGGTGGTCGCCAAGATGCGCCTGTTGACGCTCGATGAGTTCCGAAGAGGAAGCGATCCAGTCAGCTAGAACGACGACTGCGAGCGTCACCGATGCCGCAGGGGTAGGAAGCCTGATGTCGGGAAGCTCGCCCACGACCTCGTCAAGGATCTCCCACAAGCGGCTGCGCTGCCTCAGCAGCTCATCAGGCGGGTCGTCGTCAACCAACCCAGCGCCGCCCACAAGGCGAAGCCATTTCTCCTGGAGTGGACGGATCGTGCCGTGGTGCCCTCCGACGATCTGAGCGGCGCGATGGCGGTCTCTATGATGGTCCAGCCGGTCCCAGGCCAAACATGCCCCTACCTGATCGTGCGCCCCCACGCCTGACCGATCCTGTCGTCCGCGCGCCCAATCCGGGCATGCGGTAGCGTCGCCGTCCTGGAACCCGCACGAGGCCTTGCCGATGTCGTGCCAACCCGCCAGCACCGTCACCGTCTGCGCCCATTCAGCGGGCGTCGATTCCATCCACCGAGCGGCTCGTTTCGCAAGCGAATCCGGAACGAAGCCCGTGGCAACGACCTGCGCTGCTGCGGCCGCGTCCAACAGATGAGCTATCAGAGGATACGGCGTGTCAAGTCCGCGCGACTTCCCCCAAAGCGCAAACGGCGCCGAAGCTGACTCCAATGAACCAACCCCGCCACCACGGTTGAGCACCGATGGGGTCGAGGGCTCGCAGGAACTCGGAGAGCCCATCAGCGCCCGAATCCTCGTAGGGGTTTTCGCACGGCGGTCAGGTTAGGTCAGGGGTACGACACAGGTGGCTCCATCAGTGTGGTCGCTCGCGTCGACAGCGGCGTGAGGTCCTCCCTCCAACGAGGAGGTCCTCCTCTTCGTTGTTGGGCGGTCGGCATTTCCCTCCGGTTGACCGGTCAGGCGGCGTTCGGCTACGGGACGGGTCCGTGCCTACCGCTGCGCGTCCGACGTCGACCGCACCGCGGCGCCCGACTCCAGCGCCATGAACAACGCGGAGTCCGGGACTATCCGTCGCAGCTGCCGGCGGCGGGGCCGCGGCCACTTCTTCCAGCCGGTGGCCACCGCGATCCCGCGGCAGCGGCCCAGCCCGACCGTAGGCGTCCCCGCGGTCGTCCGCCATCCAAGCGCACACCGCCGCGGCGGGACGCTGTCCGGCGGCCGCGCCAGGACCAGACCAAGTGGCCGAGCGAGTAGGCAAGCGACGCTGGCCCATACGGGCCTGGCCATGGCCCCAGCGGGCCGTGAACGCAACGAACAACAGTGGCAAACACCCTGCTGCAACAGCCCCTCATTGAAGCTTCAGGATGAGTTGGACCTGCGCGAACTCGGGCTCACATTCGGCGGAGTGCGCACGCCGCCCCTCATTGCAGCTGGATCGTGTCGCGCGCCGGCGGGTCGCTGGCACCGGCGATTCGGCGACAGCAATCAGGTAGCGGGTCAGGCTTCACATGGAAGGGCTGCCTGACCTCGCCGCGCTGTCGAACAGGCGTTGGGTGTCGGCCGTGCGCACGGATTGGGGGGATTCGAACACCCGTTGGGGATTTGTTGGGGATTTCGCCGGTTTTATTGATTTAGGCTTGAATAATTGCACTATTGTTGGTAGTGTTACAGGCATGGAATTCGTGGGCGGGAGTAGGCATCTGCGTTTCGAGCCGGTGCCGCCGCTTGCGCCGGTGAGCTTGGAGCGGTTCTGGGACGAGGTGGCGTGGCAGCGCCGCAACCTGGAGGAGGGCGACACACTGGTGCCCCGCCCCGAGAGCCGCTCCTTCACGGTGCGCTACCGGTTCGGGGGCCTACCCGCGGAGCGGTCCGAGCGGGTCACCGCCACCGGCACCGAGACGACGTTCCTGTCCCAGCATCAGTGGGGCGAGGGGACCGGCAAGGTCGACTGCGGGGACTGCGGCGCGCTGGTGCGGGTCTCCTGCAAGGATCCCGAGAAGATGAGCGATGGCGAGCTGCAGGACCGGATAGTGGACCTGGCCGAGGCGCGGGCGCGCCTGGACGGGGAGTACCTCGCGGCGCTGGGGGAGTACGCGTCACGCTCGGGCGTGGCGGGCGCGGCGCATCGGTTGCGGGAGATGAACCGCATGACCTCCATGGCGGCCCGCGGCGACGCCCGCCTGGCCCTGGAGCTCAAGGAGAACGATCTCGGCGACACGATCGAGGCCCTCCGCGCCGGGAAGGTGAACATGGCGCACGCGCGGGTGATCGCCCGCGAGGCGCCCAAGAAGCACCGCCGCAGCGAGGACAAGTTTCTCGAGTTGTGCCGCGCCTACCCCGCCGACATCGTCGCCAAGCACCCCTTCGCGTACCAATCCGAGGAGATGTACGCCGACCTTGCCGCCGAACAGGCCGCCAAGAGTCGCGAGCCCGCCGACGCCGAGTACGCCCTCCAGCGCGCCGAACGCAAGGCGACCATGAACTGCGGCGCCGACGGCCTGTGGCACCTGCGGGGCCGCTTCGACTTCCTCACCGGACGGCGAATCAATCAGGCGCTCGCCGCCGCGGTCCGAAGCCGGAAACAGCACGAGGGCTCCGCCGACCACACGCCCGCCCAGCATGCCGCCGACGCGCTCGCCGAACTCCTCTGCGGCCAACCCGGCGGGCGGCCCGACACCCAGCTGCTGATCCTCGCCGACTACGACTGCACTGCCGACACCCTACGGAACCCCCGCCTGGACGACGGCACGCCCCTGTCGGCGGAGCTCCTCGCCCAAGAGGCCCTCGACGCCGAGGTCTACTGCGCCGTGTTCAACGCCGACTGGACCAACCTCGCCCTCGGACGCAGCCGCAACGCCTCAGACGCCCAACGCCTCATCCTCGCCGCCCGCGACGGCGGCTGCGCCCACTGCGGCGCCCACACCGAAGCGACCCACGCCCACCACCGCCTCCCCCACGCCGCCGGCGGCTTGACAGAAATCACCAACCTCCAACTCCTCTGCGCACCCTGCCACACCCACCACCACCAAACCGACGACACCGACACGGGCCACCACCGCGCAAGCCGGCCTGAACACTCCGACCGCAGCAAACAGCCCCCCGCCCGGCCCCCCGACAGACCCACTGGGAACCATCCGCCGCCCTCCACAGCCACCACCCGCGCCACCGCCACCACCCGCGGCCCCTGAACCCCACACGCCACGAGCACCGACCGGCGGCCCCTGGGCTTCCCCGTGCGCGTCACCAGAGTGTCGCAGACGCCCGCCCGCCGGGCCCCAGAAGGGGACGACGAGGGGGACGGACCTGCTAGTGTCGTGAGCCGTTAGTTCGTTGGTGGTGCGGTGTTGTGGGTTAGGGCGGCGGCGAGTGGGCGGTGATCGGAGACGATCATGACCCAGACGATCATTGCCCAAGATCAGTGGGCGCCGCGGCGGGGTGGCCTTTCGGCGGTTGTTGTCGAGTTCAGCGAGGTTGAGCGGGAGACGTGCGAACGCCACGAGTTCTCGTCGGCGGCGAGAGCAGCCTCGGCGGGGGTCGTAAAGACGAACGACTGATCCGAGAACTCCCAGAAAGCCGTGGTGAGCGACTTGATGACGCATGGGCCTGTTTCCGTTACGAACGCTGCGGCTTTTCGCCTGTCACACGTCAGCACGGTGCGAGGCACATCGAACCCGGTCCGGGTTGCGACAACGAGTTGGTCGGGCTTGGTCTCTGCGACGTGGACCCGAAGCGGATCGTTCAGCCACCGGACGCCGAGGAGACGGATCAGCGACAGCCAGGCCAACCACTGGCGGCGGGCGACGAGGATGTCATCTATCTCCTCCGGTGCCGGTGCCGGACCGTAGGGATCCCTGTCGGGCAGCAACTGCCGCAGCCAGGCGACCCGTGGGCGCTCGTCGGTGCTCCAGCCATGCGGGCGGAGCACAGCGGCGAGGTCACCGAGTGGGGTGAGGTCTTCCCTGTTGATCCGCTGTACGCGGAGCGCGGGTTCGTTGTGAGCAAGCCAATGGACGACGCGGTCAAGTGAGTAGTCGGATTCGTTTGACAGGACGAGGATGTCTGTCATGCGCCTTTCTGATCCTCGCCGGTCTCGATGTCGGCCTTCTTCGTCTGCAGGGTGGCCCGGGCTTCCCACGAGTCGAGCCAGACGCCGTCCTCGAGAATCTGCGATGTCTGAGTGCGGCTGACGTAGCGGGACATCGGCCGTGGCGTCGTCGGGCGCTTGGTGCGGAGTTGCTTGAGAAGCATCGAGGGCACCTCCGTCGTCGGTATGGGCGTCACCGGGCAGGCAGCCAGCAACTCGCTGAAGGGCCGACCCCGGCGACTGTGGCCAAGCGTAGCGCCCGCGCCGGTCACGGTACGAGGCGGGCGGGTGCACGCATGTGACAACTTGAGAGGTCGTCTCAGGGTGACCCGTCCAGTTCGAATAGTGGCAGGTTCATGGAGCGAGCCGCCGTGGTCATGCGCCGGTCGAAGCTGGCCAGAGCGACCGATTGGCCGTGCTCAAGCAGATATGAGCACGACGCCAGATGCAGAGCGTCGAGGGTGCGCAAGGCGTCGGGGCCGGGAAACGGCTCCAGCGCCCGCGCCAGAACCGGTGCGGTGAGTTCCAGCAGCGCGACCCGCCCGATCAGCTGGCGGGCCGCCTCGCCGTGGACACCGGTTAGCCCGCGACCGTGCAGCGGGACCCAAACCTCGTATTCCAGCAACCGGCTGGAAATCAGGGTCTCGCTCCAGAGCGAGGCCGGCGGCTGGCGATCTTCGGCGAGAAGATGTGCGAGCGCGACCGACGTATCGAGATAGATCAACGGTCCTGGCGGCTCTTGTCCAATTCAGCCAGAATCTCGTCCAGCCGCGCGACCGCTGGAGGCTTCGGCGGCGGCCCCGAACCGCCCAGGGCCGGGGGCGTGAGCATGCCGGTCCGCACCGCATCGGCTAGGAAGGCATCGGCCAGGACCGGGCTCCGGGTCTCTCTGAGCGGTCCGAGTTCCGCCACCACTCGGTCGCGATCGGTCACCAGGATCGTCTCGCCCGACGCGGCAAGCCGGACGTACTCGCTCAACCGGCTGTTCAGCACCTTTATCCCGACCGACCTCATGTGCTTAATGTAGCGTCTAGTTGCTACTTTGGCAATCGGACTCGCAGGTCGGCGATCCGATCGCCCGACTCAGCGGGAACCGCGCTGAGCCGGTGCTGGCGAGGTTCCCGCCCCCGCCTGCGTGACCGCCTCGCCCAGCCAGCGCCCCTCGTGGCCGCAGGCGCGAGTATTACTATTCCCCGGACCGGTTGCCGCACGCCCCGGATTGGTCACATGCTCACTCCCCGCCAGTTGTACGAGACCGTGCTTCGTATGCGGCTCCTCGAGGAGGGTGTCGGAGGGGCGGTCCAGACCGGCGAGATCCATGGAGAGATGCATCTCGGCGTCGGCCAGGAGATGGTCTCGGCCGTGATGGGTCCGCATCTGCAGCCACGCGACGCGCTCGTGTCCACCCATCGTCCCCATCTCCATGCGCTCGCCAAGGGCGTGGATCCCGTCCAGATGCTCGCCGAGTTGCTGGAGAGGGACGGTCTCAACAGGGGCAAGGGTGGGCACATGCACCTCTTCGATCCGACCGCGAACTTCATGTGCACGGGCATCGTCGGTTCCGGCGCGCCGCTTGCCGCCGGCTATGCGCTCCACCAGAAACTCGTTGCCGAAGGTGGGCTGACCGTCGCCGTCGTCGGTGAGGGAGCGATGAACCAGGGCGCCGTCTTCGAGACCATGAACCTGGCGGCGGTTCTGTCCCTGCCGATGGTCTTCCTGTGCGAGAACAATGACTACGGCATCAGTGTCCCGCGAGAGACTTCCACGGCCGGAAACCTCGTCGAGCGAGGCGCGGGCTTCGGGATCCGCGGATGGGAGTGCGACGGCGTCGACCCGCGGGCGCTGGACGAAGCTTTCTCGTCAGCGTTCTCCGAGACGCGCGAGCATGCGCGTCCAACCCTGATCGTGGCGCACGTGTACCGGTTCCGCGGGCACTACGAGGGCGATACCGACCACTATCGGCCTGCTCAGGAGAAGGAGACCGCTCTCCGGGAGCGGGATCCGCTCTCGGTGGCGCGGCGCGAACTGGCCGGCACCGGTTGGTCGGATGATCGGATCGCTGCACTCGAGGGTGAGGTCGCGAGCGAAGTGGCCGGCTGGTTCGAGGCCGCCCGCTCGTTGCCGTTCCCGGATCCGTCCGAAGCCCGCCGCGGGACCTTTGTCGATGCCTGAATCGACGAGCGCGTCCGATCGCCGCACCGGCTCGCACCTCGTAGCCGAAGTGTTGATGGAGGAGATGCGGCAGGACGACCGGATAGTCGTGTTCGGCGAGGACGTCGGCGCGCTCGGAGGCGTCTTCGGTGCCACGCGGCGACTGCAGCGTGAGTTCGGCAATGCCCGTGTCTTCGACACACCCATCTCGGAGACGGCGTTCGTCGGCATGGCGATCGGGGCGGCACAGGCAGGGCTGCGGCCGGTCGCCGAGATCATGTTCGTCGACTTCGTCGGCGTGTGCTTCGATCAGGTGCTGAACCAGATGGCCAAGAACCACTACATGTCCGGTGGGCGGGTCAGGGTGCCGCTGGTCATGCGTACCGCGGTCGGCAGCATCGGTTCGGCGGCCCAGCACTCCCAGGTCCTGTCTGCCACCTTCGCCCACATCCCTGGGATCAAGGTGCTCTTCCCCGCGACGCCTGGGGATCTCCGGGGTCTCCTCGTCGCGGCGATCCGGTCGGACGATCCCGTCGTCTTCCTCGAGCACAAGTGGTTGCTGAAGTCACGGCTGGTCGAACTCCCGTTCAACGACGCGGACTCGCCGGACTCGCCGGTCGAGCCTGCGGCGGTCGGCGAGGTGCGCAGGATCCGCGACGGGTCGGATGTCACGATCATCGCCAGCGGCTGGATGGTGCAGCAGGCCGTGCTTGCAGCCCGAGAGCTCGAATCGGGGGGCATCTCTGCGGGGGTCGTGGACATCAGGTCGCTCGTCCCACTCGATCGAGAGGGGCTGGCGAGCGAGGCTCAGAGAGCGCCATGTGCGCTGATCGTGGATGAGGATTTCGCCGGCTTCGGCACCACCGGCGAGGTGATGGCATCCATCGCAGAGCGAATCCCCGGCGAGGTGCGCATGGCGCGGCACGCTCTGGAGGTACCCCAGCCGGCGTCGCTGGTGCTGGAGGAGCAAGTCGTGCCGTCCGCCCGATCCATCGTCCGGCAGGCCGAGCGACTGCTGCGGGCCTGACGCATGTCACAGGTCGTCGCGTTCAATCACTTCAACGTCACCGTGAGCGACATGGATCGCTCGCTCGTGTTCTGGCGGGACCTGCTGGGCCTCGACCTGCTCGGGAGGGGGATCGTCGAGTACCGCCATCTGGATGAGATCGTGGGGCTCGAGAACACCCGCATCGAGTGGGCCGAACTGGCGCTCCCGGGCGGGGGGATGATCGAGGTGTTCCGGTATCACCGTCCGGTGGGCAGCGCCGTGCGCCCTCGGATCCCCGACCCGGGCTGCACGCACGTCTGCCTGGAGGTCGAGGGGTTGGACCGGCTGGTCGAGCGGCTCCGGGACGCCGGCGTCAACACCCGGTCGCGGCGGCCGGTGCGGATCCCGTTCGGCGACTGGAAGGATGTCAAGTCGATCTACGTCCAGGACCCGGACGGGGTCACGGTGGAACTGATCGAGCAACCGACCGGGCAGCCACAGCGCGCCGCGTCATGATGTCGACGGATCGGGACAGGCGCCACGTCGTCGTGAGTGGCGCCGCGGGAACGCTCGGGCGGGCGATCTGCAACGAGTTCGAACGTCGCGGGGCCATTGTCACGCCTCTGGACATCGAGGGTGTGACGCGGGAGCAGCGGTGCGACGTCACCGATGAGCCCTCTGTGGCGCGGGCTCTCGAGGCGGCGTCGGCACGGTCGCCGGTCACCGACGTCGTCCACGCAGCGGGTGCTCTGTCCGTCGGACCTGTGATCGAACTCGACGCGACGGAGATCCGGCGCATCCTGGACGTCAACCTCCTCGGAGCCTTCCTCGTGGCCAAGCAGTCGGCAACGTTCCTGGCCGACGGAGGCACGATCACCCTGATCTCGTCGCAGGCCGGTGTGCGATCGGGCGAGTACTGGTCCCTCTACTCGGCCTCCAAGGCCGGCGTCCTCCGGCTCGTGGAGTCACTGGCCGTCGAACTCGGCCCGCGGGGCATACGCGTCAACGCCGTGTGCCCCGGGTCGGTCGACACACCGATGATGCGCGAGTCCATCACGGCGCTCTCGCAGCAAACGGGGACCCCTGAGGCGTCGATCAACGAGAATTACCGGGCCGGGATTCCCCTCGGACGGCTCGCGCAGCCGGCCGAGGTCGCCACCGTCTGCGCGTTCCTGGCCACCGAGGACGCCTCGTTCGTCAACGGAACTGCCATCGAGGTGGACGGCGGGGAGTTGTGACGGCGGTCGCCGAACTGCCGTCGTCCGCGAGGACCGTCGCGGTGGCTGTGCCGAACTACGCCGGCCGCCTGATCGGCAAGCGCCTGCCCGCGGCGCGGTGGCCCTCCGTGGTCGAGTCGGGCATGGCCATGCCCGACTTCCACCTCGTCTCCGCGGTGGACAACTTCCCCGTGCCGAACATGGAGGTGACCGGACTCCACACCGGGTTCCGCAACGGCGTGCTCCGTCCCGACGTGGCGACCCTTGCACCGCTCCCGTGGGAGCCGGGCACCGTGATCGTCCTGTGTGACACCTTCGACAGCGCGGGCGAGCCGGTTGACGAGGCGCCTCGCAGCATCCTGCGCCGGCAGGTGGCGCGCCTCGCGGAGAGGGGGCTCGAGGCAACGGTGGCCTCGGAGTTGGAGTTCTACCTGTTCCGCACGAGCTATGAGGAGGCGCACAAAGCCGCCTACAGCCGTGTCGAGCCGAGCTATCACCGCCATCCCGACAACGACATCCTGATTGCGGGCTACGACGAGCCGTTCCTCGAGGCGCTGCGCGGGTACCTCGCGGGCATGGGGATCCCGGTCGTGGCCTCCCAGGGCGAAGGCGGGCGCGGCCAGCACGAGTTGAATCTGCGCCACTCCGATCCGCTGGGGGCCGCCGACACCCACGTGCTGTACAAGCTGGCGGTCAAGGCCACCGCTCAGAGCCTGAATCGCTCCGTGACGTTCATGGCCAAGCCCTCGAGCGATGTGGGCTCCGGGTGCCACATCCACCTGTCGATCCTCGGCGAGGGGCGCAACGCTCTCGGTGGACCGGGGGGATCGCTCAGCCACACCGGCGAACGATTCCTCGCGGGTCTGGTGGGATTCGCCGGCGACTTCACGGCGCTTCACGCTCCCTACGCCAACTCGTACCGGCGTCTCCGCCCCGGCTCGTGGGTGCCGGTGAACGCGACCTGGGGTTTCGACAATCGAACCTGCCTGGTCCGGGTCGTCGGGAGCGACCGCGACCTCCGCTTCGAGTTCCGCCTTCCCGGCGCCGACGTCAATCCGTACCTGGCGGCCGCGGCGTTGCTTGCCTCCGGCCTCGCCGGGTTCGACGGCGAACTCGGTCCACCGCCGCCTGTGGCGGGGAATGCCTACGAATCCGACGCTCCGGGGCTTCCCGCCGATCTCACGGAGGCCGTCCAGCGATTCGGGGACTCTGAGGTGGCAAGGGCGGCGTTCGGTCCGAGCGTGCACGCTCACCTGCTCGGCATGGTCCGCAACGAGCGCGACGAGGCGCGAGCAGCTGTGACCGACTGGGATCTCCAGCGCGGCTTCGAGAACGCCTGAGCAACTGCGGCAGCTCTATTGCCGGAGGGGCAGCACGCGCGCCGGGTTCTCGGTCATCATCTGGAGCACCACCGACTCCGGGACTCCTTCGAGCACGAAACGGGGCAGGATGTTCTGGAGGAGGTGCGCGTACCCGTATCCCCCCCATGTACGGAGCTGGATCTTGAAGCAGCAGTCGTGGGAGAGCAGGATCTGCGACTCGTAGCCCTCGGCGACCAGACGGCTCACCGCCTTCGTCTTGGCGTAGTCGCCCGGCGAGATGAAGTCGTTCTCACTCTCGAAGAATTCGTGACCGAACAGGTCGAACTCCACGTAGCAACCCAGATCCAGCACCCGCCGGTGGTAGTCGGGGCGGTGCAGCGTGGTGTCCATGTGACCCATGATCACCCGCGACAGGTCCGCTCCCTCCTCACCGAGGATGTCGGCTGCCTGGAGCGCGGAGTCCACCTCGACCGCGTGCGCTGCCGTGTGCACGGATATGGCGGCGCCGGTCTCCAGGGAGGCACGGGCCGCGGCCCGCAGGGAGCGCTCCTCGACAGGCGTCAGCGGGTGGGACATCCCGATCTCCCCGATCACGCCGGCGCGGACACCCGTGCCGCCGACGCCCTCGGTGAGGTCCCGGACGATGTGGTCGGCGAGTTGCTCGACACTCGCCGCGCGGATGTCGTCGCTGAGGCTGGCGTCGACGTAGAAGCCCGAGCCGAGCACGAGGTTGAGGCCGGTGCGGCGCGAGACGACCGCCAACTGTTCGGGCTGCCCGCCGAGACCGACACAGCTCAGGTCGACGACCGTCCGGCCGCCCAGCCTTGCGTAGGCGTCGAGTTCACGGACCGCGGTGTCGACGTCGTCCAGGTAGAGGAGGAACCGGTTGGAGTTCGGGTGCTGGCGCATCCACCACAGGTTCTCGAGTGTCGGCTCGGCCTCGGCGAGCCGCGCCCCTTCGGGGTCGGTCGGTTCGGAGAACCAGGCGGAGCTGTCGCACAGCACGTGCTCGTGCGGCAGCGTGATGCCCATCTCGGCTGGATCCACGTCCCCCAGGACCGTGCGCAACATCGGCATCTCTCCTTCTCCCATCGTCTTCGCCGTCCCGACTCCTATGTGAACGGGAGCCTCGCGTCGACGTCCTCCTCGCCGCCGGCTCTGCCCGTGACCGCATCGGGCCTCCGCTGGGTCCGACGTGTCAGCGCCATGTACACCACCGCGGCGATGAGTGGCACGACCATCAGGATCGAGGCCACCGCGTTGACGGTCGGCGGGATCCCGCGACGGTTCATGATGCTCCAGATGACCGGTGGGAGCGTCGGGTCCGTCCCGGCGATGAAGTTGGTCACCACGAACTCGTCCATCGAGATGGCGAAGACGATCAGTCCCGTTCCGGCGATGATGGGGAGCAGGATCCGCAGGGTCACCCGCCTCAGCGCTCCCCAGTAGCTGCAGCCCAGATCCCTCGCGGCCTCCTCGACGTTCCGATCGAAGTTCTGTAGCGCCGCCATCACGATCAGGACCACGAACGGGAGCACCAGCGTCACCTGGCCGAGCACGATGGATCGCATCGACGGGATCCACTCGAGGAATCGGAACATCGCCAGAATCGAGAAGCCCACCACGACCCCCGGCAGGGCGATCGGGAGAACGACCGCTCCCATGAGGGCGGGCTTGGTGACGAAGGTTCGGCGGGTCACCGCGAACGCGGTCGGGAGTCCGATCGCCAATCCGATGGCGACGACCAGGCCGGCCACCTTGAGGCTCGTCCCGAACCCACCGCGGATCGTCTCGTCGGTGAAGATCTCCCTGTACCAGTCGAGGGTCCAGCCGGTGATCGGCAGGGAGGCGATCGGCAGTTGATTGAACGAGAGGATCAGAACGAGGATCAGTGGCACCCACAGGAACAGCAGCAGCAGGAGCAGGTAGGCGTGCCCCCAGGGCAGGCGCCTGACCCACACCGGCCACGCAGGCCGCACTTGACGAGCGCGAGCGGCAGTGGCCATTGCGCCGAGGCAGCGCGCTCCCCCCGTGAGCACCCTTACGCACAGGAGGACACCGACGATGAATGCGGCCGCCGCGACGATCAGCGAGAACGACAGGGCTGAGGCCAGGGCGTAGTTGCCGGTGATCCCGAACTGGTCGAAGATCACACGGCCGATCATCAGGCTTCCCTTGCCCCCGACGAGCTGAGGGGTCACGTAGTCGCCGACCGCCAGCACGAAGGTCAGGACGAACGCCGTGAGGACGCCTCTGGCGGTGAGCGGGAGTGTGACTCTCAGGAATGTCTCGACGGGTCCGGCGCCCAGGTCCCGGCTGGCGCGAATCAGATCGGGATTGACCGACTCCATGGCCCCGGCGATCGGGAGCATCGCGATGGGGACGAGGATGTGGGTCAATGCGATGATCACGCCCGGCCGGCCGAGCAACGTCAGAGGCTCGCTGATCAGGCCGAGCGAGTCGAGCGCGGAGTTCAGGATGCCGGCGGGGGTCAGGATCGCCTTCCAGGCATAAATCCGTACGAGGTATGACGCCAGGGCCGAAGCCACGATGAGGAACAGGATCATCCGGCGACCTCGCGAGATGATGAATCGCAGGACGTAGGCCCCGAGATAGGCCACCGGGAGAACGACTGCGGAAACCGTCAACCCCAGCAACAGTGTCCGCAGGATGAGGCCGTAGTAGAGATCGTCGGTGACGACCTCCCGATACTGGTCCAAGGACCAGGTTCGGATGAGTGTGAAGACCCCCGTCTCCCAGAAGCTGAACAGGAAGAACACGCTGACGGGAATGAGGAGGCCGGCGAGCAGCCAGCCCATGCTCGGGTAGGTTGCGAGCGGAGGCAGGTAGCTCCGGCGCCGGGACCGGTCGAGCAGACTGAATGCTCGCAGGTTCGGCGGCATCACCCGGGCAGGATCGCCATGTCGCTCGGCGACCAACTCACGACCACCCGCGACCCGATTGCATGATGCCGGTCGTCGATGGCCAGCTCCTGCACGGTGAGAATGCTGCCGTCGCCGAGCCGGACGAGGTGCCGGTACAGCGAGCCGAGGAAAATCGAGTCGAGGAGTTCACCGCCGACACTGAGCCTCTCCGCCTCGATGGTTCCCGCTCCATCGTCCAGTCTCAGGTGCTCGGGCCGCACGGAGAGGGAGACGTCACCGGTGGCGTCTGACTCGTTCGGGATTCGCAGATCGAGATTGCGCACAGTGATCGCCGCCTCGGTGGCCTGTGCCGCCAGCAGGTTCGTCTCGCCGATGAACTCCGCCACGAAGCGGTTGCGAGGATTCCGGTAGATGTCCTGGGGGGTGCCGTCCTGCATGATCCGCCCGGACCGCATGATCACCACCCGGTTCGACATCACCAAGGCTTCTTCCTGGTCATGCGTGACGTACACGAATGTCCCGCCCAGTCGCCGGTGCAGGGCTCGGAGTTCGAGTTGCATCTCCTTTCGCAGCTTGAGGTCGAGCGCGCCGAGCGGCTCGTCGAGGAGGAGAACGTCAGGCCGGTTGACGATCGCCCGCGCCAGCGCAACGCGCTGCTGCTGGCCGCCGGACAACTGGTCCACTCTCCGAGCCTCGAGTCCTTCGAGTTGGACCATGGAGATCGCCGTCCCGACTCTCTCGGCGGCTTCTTCCCGAGGAGTGCGTGCGACCTTGAGGCCGAACCGGACGTTGTCGGCGACGTCGAGGTGCGGGAAGAGGGCGTAGTGCTGGAAGACGTAGTTGACCGGACGCTGCTCTGGAGGTGTCGACGTGGAGGTGTGCCCGGAGATCTCGACGTCGCCGGTGTCGAGGCGATCGAGTCCGGCCACGATGCGCAGCAGCGTCGTCTTGCCACAGCCGGACGGACCCAGCAGCGTGACGAACTCCCCCTGCGAGATCTGCAGGTCCACGCTGTCGAGGGCGCAGACCTCGTCGAAGTACTTCGAGACGCCTCTCAGAACGAGGGCTGCGGGTCGCGAATCACCGATCGAGGGACCGGCGCGCTCGTGCTCTCCTGCTCCTGCAGCCACGTTCAAACCGTACGAGGACAGGCCCGGGGCCGGCGCTGCGACGCCGGCCCCGGGCGGTCACGACGTCTCTATGCGCCGGCCTTGAAGTCCTGCCAGCGCTTCAGCCACGTGTCGTACGTCGCGTACTGGTCGGACTCGACCGGTGGCCACTCCACCGGCGGCGCCGCCTCGAACACGGCCGCGCGGTCCTCGTAGACGGCCCACTCGAACCCCATCGGGACGAGCCGTGCCATTGCCGCCGGATGGGTGACCGCCCAGCCGAGCATCTCGCCCTGCGCGAACTGCGTCGACTCGCTGATGGCGTCGTTCAACGCCTCGTACATGGCGTCGGTGGGCTCCACGTCGGAGGCGATGAACAGCGCGTCGATCCAGGACCAGCCCACCCCGGGCGGGAAGTGAACCTCCACGGGGATGTCGGCCTCGCGGGCCCTCAGTGCTGTCGGCGCGTTGTCCGGCCAGGCGGCGATGATCTCGCCTCGCGTGTAGGCGCCGGCGTACTCGGCATAGGGGTTCGCCAGGATGCCGAAGGAGGCGTCCCTGAACTCCTCCAGCTTCTCGAAGACCTGATCGAGCTCATCCTCGGTCAGCAACCCCGGCGTGTCCCCGCCGAGCCCGAGCAGTCGGGCGACCATGATGATCACCGTGTTGCCGTCATCGCCGATGGCGAACTTGCCGTCGTACTTCGGTTCGAGCAGTGACTCGAGGGACTCAGGTGGTCCGGTGCCGTCGTCGACGTAGGTCAAGCCCATGCTCGCCCAGGCGATCGGAACACCGATCACCCCTTCGTCCGTGTTGATCAGCGGCTCATTGCGGAGTTCGGCGGGCAACTGTTCCCAGTTCGGGATCCGGCTGACGTCCAGCGGCTGCATCACTCCCGCAGCCTGGAGGGTCGGGAAGATGTTCTCGATGCCGACGCTGATGTCGTAGGTGCCCTTCTTGTTGATCGGGTCCTCGTTCGCCACCATGTAAGTCGCTTCGATCTCGTAGGTGGCGGGTTCGGGATCGCGCACCTCGTAGCCCTCCCAGACCAGGAAGCGCACCGTTTCCTTCTCGGCCGCGGCCGGCGGCGCCGGCTCCGGTGGAGGAGGCGGCTCCGGGGCGGGTGCTGCCGGAGCAGGCGCCGGTGCCTCGCCGGCGTCCTCGTCGTCGCCGCAGGACGCCGCGATCAGCGTGAGGACCAGGAGCGATATTCCGAGTCGGAGAAGACCCCGCCTCCTGCCGGCCGGACGCCGACGCTCGTGTCTGGATGTGATGGATCGCGCGTGCATGATCTCCCTCCTTGATCTCCGGCCCCCCGGGAGTTCCTGTGCCCTGGCGGACGCTCCGGCCCGGGCTGCGCACCTCGGACTGTAGTTCACACGGGGGTCCGGAGCGGCGGGCCGCAACGTGGCGCTCGACTGGCGGTCCCGCCCTCGAGCGCGCAGAGGGGCCGCCGGCGGAGCTCGGCTCCGGCCGGCGGCCCCTCTGAGAGACGCTCAGTTCATCGAGGCCCAGATGAGTTCGTCGCCGTCGTACAGCTTCGGGATGACGGTGATGTCAATCATCGACCGCCAGTCGGGGAGTTCGTCGAAGACCCCCAACTCGACCAGCACCTCCATCTCCCTGCCCAGGCCGGCTACGTTGAACTGACCGATGACGAGACCCTCAGGCGTCACTTCCTCGATGCTCTTCTGATCCGTCGTCCAGCGGAACAACTCGTGCTCGCGGGCGAAGAACAGGTTGTTTCCGGCGGCAGATTCCCTCCGGGTCAATTCTCCGCACACCCGATCGGGCATCCGCCGTTGCAACTCGATTGCCTCGGCATGTTCCTTCTGCCCGCGTAGTCAGCGGTGGCCAACGGCTCGGCGGGCGTTGGAAGCGACGAGAACCGGCCGCTCATCGTCGCCACAGCGGCTCTCACCTTCATTCCCAACGGCGAGAAGTTCGGATTCGATGCACTGGTGGACACCGGCGTACAGCGCACAGCTGTGACGGCTACCGTCGTCTCCCGTCTCAAGACCATGGTTTCCGGCTCAGGAACGCTCGTAGCAGGCGTTGACGGGACCAGCGTGCCCATCGGCACGCTCTGGCTGCGGATCGGAGCTCCCTCACGCGGTAAAGCTATCGGCGACGTCGCACCGGACCTCCAGCCCCAATTCCACCATCGCCGGAGTCAGGCAAGCTGACTCCGCGGAACCCACGGCACACCACACAGGCGTATGGCAGTCATGATTCTGGAGGTCAGTGGTCGGGGCCTCAGTCACAGGTGAGGCCGAGGCCGCGCTCGGGGACTTGGCGCTGCGCCGGCCTCCCGATTGCACGCCCCGATAGCGTGGCTGGTGTTGACCCGCTGCGCCACAAGGGAGACGGCATCGTCGTGAACGACGTGTGGATCGTGCTCATCAGCGTCTGTGCAGGTTGGGTGCTGTCCATGTTCACCCCGGCTGCGACCCGTTGGCTCACCAGGAAGCGCCGACGCCGCTCATTCGCTTTGCTCGTGTGTCCCATTCTGGACAAGTTCGTCGCCGACTGTCAGGCCGCGATCAACGACGAAGGAAGATATCGGAACGGTAACCGCCTCCCCAGCGTTCCGATGCCGACCGAACCCGAGTTTCCGGCGGAAATCGACTGGACATCCATCAACGCGGCCATGGCCTATCGGATCTTGTCACTGCGAGCCGCGACGGCCAGAGTCGACCACGAATTACGTTACGTCGAAGAGGAACTCCACGATCCGCCTGAGAACGAGCCGTGGTTCTCGTATCGTCGCAAACGGTGCCTACAGCTAGCGAGCGAGGCCTCGGACCTGTCGACGGACCTTCGCCCGTCGCCCAAGCTGGCTCCGGAGGCGCGCACCGCGGCGACGGGCTCGCGGTAGTCTGTCGAGTTGCGCCCAGCCCGCTGCCAACTCGCGCAGCGCCGCCCGCAGATCGAATGGCGGCCATCGATCGAGGGGGGCTTGCGTCGATCTCGTCGAAGTGATCGAGCCCCGCGCACCCCGAACCGTCACGGCGTGGCCCTGGCTGCGCCGTCGCGCTCCTCGTCGCGACTGCCGAGAGCCACGCCCCCGAAGGGTTTGACCGTGCTTCGAGGCTGTAGCCGGTCATAGGATTCACTCGGCTGCGCATGACCTTCGAGGAGGTTCTGATGAGCGTTGATCGAATCCCGCTGTCGACGCTGGGAGTACCCGTCAAATCAGTGAGTCCCAGCGACACAGGCCGGCGCGCTGGAGCGCTGATGGATGAACTCAACGTTGATCAGCTGCCGGTCGTTGACGATGCAAATCGGCTGCGAGGCGTTGTGACACGGAGGCGGCTGTGGAGAGAACTGAACTGGCGTCAAGTCGATGTTTCCGAGATTCTCGATGTCATGCCGCCCGCTCGGGTGCGGCGCTCGGCCACAACTCTCGGTGAGGTGTTCGAGTTGCTATTCGAGCATGACTTCGTGCTCATCTCCGACGACGAGGGGCAAACCGTCACAGCCATCGTGACCATCAACGACGTGGCCAAGCACCTCTACGAGAATGCCGACTGAGGAGGTCTGCGCTTGGACGTGGCGCACGGCGCGTCCGACCCAATCGCCTGACAGGCCGCGCCGCAGGCCAGGACGGTCGTCGGCTTGGGGGAGATTCCACAAGGGGGGCGGATTCCTTCACCGGGTCGCCCCCCTTGGACGTTCAGGCCGTCACTGCGTCACCGTCGGGGTTCGGATGCACGTACCGACCAGCGCCCGCACGGGCGCCGCCGCGTCGAGGAGAGCGAGCGGGTGGATCCTCGGCCGAGTGCCGCGCAGCTCGACGGTCGGCTGCGGTCGGACGGCGGAGTCGAAAAAGAGAAGACCCGGCCCCCGCAGGGACCGGGTGGGTGACATTCAGTATAGCGAACTGTCGCGGTCGGCGCAACAACCCGATGTCGGCCGGAGCGGCCACTACCAGGCTGCCGGCTTCCGGGCAGCGCCGACCAAGTTGGGCAGTTGGTGGTCGAAGAAGTCCTCGGCCGTGAGCCGGTACCACCAGTGTCCGCCGACACCGTCGCGTGGCGAGCCCCTGAGGCCCCTCGCGGTGGGCCGCCCGCGCGGGTTCACCGTGCCGGTCGGAACGCGACTCCGAGCATGCTGCGCGGGGAGACGCAAGTCGCTGTCGTTTGAGATCAGCACGGCCGCGTCGATCTCCTGCGTGTGGACGTCGATCAGCAGATGCGACGCCACGTTGACGTCCGACCCCTTCTCGTCGGCCGCCGCGACGCTCCAGCCCTCCTCGAGCATCAACCCGGCCATCGCCCGCCGCGCCGCCAGCGTCAGCTTGGCGTTGCGGTGCTGTGTGATCTGTGCCATGAGCCCTCCTTGGGAGCCGTGGACTGTTACAGACCCACAGCATCGCCCGGAGGGCTCACCCCAACGGGGACCCCTCGATCCCCTCAACCCAGGGACAACCTCCCCGGTTGTCACAGCTAGCTTCCGGAGTTGGCGGTCCGGCGGCCGTGACCGCCCTTCGTTCACCCGGCCCCCCGACAGACCCACCACCCGCGGCCCCTGAGCCCCACATGCCACGAGCACCGACCGGCGGCCCCTGGGCTTCCCCGTGCGCGTCACCAGAGTGTCGCAGACGCCCGCCGAGCCCCAGAAGGGGACGACGAGGGGGACGGACCTGCTAGACCTGGGTGTCGTGTCCCGGACATGAGGAGTTGCCGATGCCTGCGACCGTCCACACGCTGAAGGTCACTCTGCGCGACGTGAGGCCGCCGGTGTGGCGGCTGCTGGAGGTTCCCTCGGAGATGACGCTCGGCGAGCTGTCGGGCGCGTTGGTGTGGGCAATGGGGTGGGAGGGCTACCATCTTCACGTCTTCACCGCCGACGGCACCGCATACTGGCCGCCCGGCAACGACGACTGGTTCGGCGGTTACGAGGACGAGTCCCGGCACCGGGTCGGCGATGTGCTGCCGCGCAGTCGGATGACGATGGAGTGGGAGTACGACATGGGTGATTCCTGGAACCATGACATCGTCGTGCAATCCATCGCGCCGGCCGGTCCCGGGGTGACTCTGCCGCGCTGCACCGACGGCGGCGGTGCCTGTCCGCCCGAGGACTGCGGCGGCGCGTGGGGTTATGCCGATCTGCTGGACGCTCTCGGCAATGCCGGCCATCCTCGCCACGGCGAGGCCGTCGAGATTCTCGGTGAGGGCTACGACCCCAGCCACTTCCGCCCACCCGAACGGCGTCGCGGGTAGGCGCCGTATTGGCCGGATTGTGGGAGGTGGGCGGCGACGCGGTTCAGGTGCAGAGGGCGGCCCGCGGCGACGAACCGGTACGTCACAGGGCACCGCTCATGTCGACGGCCTGCGATTCTTGTCGCCGCCGTCCCCAACGACAGGAATCGCACGTAATTCAGGTTGCCGTGATCGACCGATCCGGCCTTCGTTGAGCGAGGATGTCTGGCAAGTGCACATCCCAGGCTGACATGAGTTGCCGGGGCGGCTGCCCCGGCCTTCGTTGAGCACATGTCGCGTTGGTGCGTCCAAGTCGGATGTGCCGTCAAGGTTCGCCGCCCCGCTGAGTCGTCCGCCGGCTCTGAGTGCCTCGGCGGCCGACAACCGCCGGTGCAGCGGTTGGCGATCGCAGGTACAGGACGACCATGGTGGGCACGACGTCGGGCAGCATGCGTGCCCGAGGTTTCTCCGATGGCTGGAAGATGAATTCCTGTAGCCGTGATTCGGATGGAGAAGATCATGATCATTTCCGAGCGAGGCCAGATCACCATTCCCGAGGTCTGCGTGATCGCTTCGGCCTGAACCACAACGTCGAGGTGGAGATCACACCGATGCCCGGGCAGACTCCGCGGCCAACTCCCGCGGGTGCAGATCGTAAGGCGCGCCTACAGATTTCGCTGTTGCAGGGCAGCTCCGTCACCGGGTGCGTCTGACCCTGAGGAACGACTCCAGGTCGCCCCAGGCGTTAGGGGCGTCCAGCGCGCAAAGGCCGCCGGCGAGGCTCGGTTCCCGCCTGCGGCCCCGTGCGCTACTGCTCAGTTCATCGACGTCCAGATGAGTTCGTCGCCGTCGTACAGCTTCGGGATGACGGTGACGTCAATCATCGACCGCCAGTCGGGAAGTTCGTCGAAGACCCCCAACTCGACCAGCACCTCCATCTCCCTGCCCAGGCCGGCTACGTTGAACTGACCGATGACGAGACCCTCAGGCGTCACTTCCTCGATGCTCTTCTGATCCGTCGTCCAGCGGAACAACTCGTGCTCGCGGGCGAAGAACAGGTTGTTTCCGGCGGCTTCGATTCGCTCGAAGGCGTGGTCGAGGGCCGCCTCGGGGTTCTCGGCCGCGAAGTAGTAGCCCCGGAGCCCGGCCCGCACGAAATCCTCCACGGCCGTCGGGTGCGCCTCGTAGAAGTCGCGTCTCGTGGCGATGACGGCGAAGCTGGCCGGCACGTCGTAGTCCAGCGGGTCGAATGTGATGTAGTCGATGCCCGCCAGGTCGAGCCAGCGCGGCTCGTTCGAGCGGTAGACGGGCAGCGCGTCGATGCCGAGGGCGAAGTGCTCGACGGGGTTGAAGCCCTCGAGCAGCAACTCGGTGAACTCGCCTCGCTGCAGACCTTCCTCCGCCATCATCGCCTGGATGGCGACGGGGAGGTCACCCTTGATGCCGACCGTCTTGCCCCGGATGTCGGCCAAGCTCGTGATGCCCGAGTCCGGGGAGACGAGGAGCTGGTTGATCGCCGTGTGTCCCAACTGGCCGAAGCCCACCAGTTCGACATCGCCGGCCAGGTTGGCGCGGACGAGTGAGCCGAAATCGGGCGCGTCGGCCACCTGGACGGTGCCGGCCGCCACTGCGGCGAGGTGGCCGGGGGCGAAGCCGGGCTGGACCTCCACGTCGAGGCACATGTCGTCGAAGTAGCCCTCGGCCTCGGCGACGACGTTCTCGATGATCCCCGCCGCGGCGGCGAAGTCGAAGCCCGTCATGAACACCATTTTCCCCGCGGCCCGGTTGGCCTCGCAGCGCTCGGGGGTGCCGAAGGCGGGAAGCCCGTCGGGGCCCAACGCTGCGTCGGCGGCGAGTGCCTCAGCGGCCGCCGCGGCCGCTGCCTCGGCGGCGGCGACCTCCTCGGCAGCCGCTTGGGCCGCGCTGCGAGCCTCTTCCGCTTCGGCCTGGGCGCGTGCGGCTTCTTCCTGCGCGGCCGCAGCCTGGGCCTCGGCGCTCGCGGCCTCGGCCTGCGCGGCGGATGCCGCGTCCTGTGCCGCTGCAAGCGCCGCTTCCGCGGCGGCGAGATCGGCCTCGTTGCCTTCGGCCGCCGCCCTCGCAACGTCGGCGGCAGCGATCGCTTCGGCGGCCAGAGCGGCTGCGGCGGCCGCTTCCGCGGCGGCGGCCTCGGCTTCGGCGGCCGCCGCGGAGGCCTCGGCGTCGGCCGCGGACGCCTCGGCGCGTGCTGTCTGGGCCTCGCTCAGCGCGGCTCCCGCGTCGCTCTGCGCCGCCGCCGCGTCGCTCTGTGCAGCGGCCGCGGCACTGGCGGCGGCGTCCACCGCGGCCATCGTGTCTGCGTCATCGTCTTCGGCGCACGAGGCAGCGACCAATGCGAGGACACAGGTCAATGCGACACAGGTCCACCGGACACCATGTCGTGTAGAGAGTCTTAGCATTGCTCGGCTTCCCCCTTGTACTGTCGCCGATCGGGTTGCCACTGAATCCTGCCATAGTTCCGGCGTATTCGCCCTTCAGCGAGCCGTCGCCGATCCGCCGGGGAGATCCTGGGAACTATGCCACCGTAATACCCGAGCCTCGAGAGCCGCAAGAAGCAGGTACCCGATCACGCCGATGACAGCGAGAGCGAAGATGGAGCCCCAGAGCTGGTCGATGAGCAGCCGCGTCTGGCCCACGCGGGCGGTGTTCCCGAGACCCTCGGTGGAGCCGCCGAACATCTCGCCGATGACCGCTCCGATGAGCGACAGACCCACGCAGAGGCGTCCCGCCGAGAACAGGTAGGGCAGAGACTGGGGGAACCGCAGCTTGAGGAAGATCTCCGTCCTGCTGGCAGACACGGAGCGCAGCAACTCGTAGGCGTTCGGATCCACCGATCGCAGCCCGGTGAACTCGTTGATCGTGAAGGGGATGTAGCAGATCACGGTGGCGACCAGGACCTTGGGCCAGACGCTGAAACCGAACCAGATCAGGAACACCGGTGCCAGAACCGCCACGGGCGTGCACTGCAGGAGGACGATCACGGGCATCGAGGCGCGCTCCACGAAGCGCGAGTGCGCCATCAACGTGGCCACGACGAGCGCCGCGCCGAGGGCGAGTCCGTATCCCAAGCCCGCTTCGAGCAGCGTGACCCGCGCGTGGCGCCCGTAGAAGCCCGCCTGGTCGATGACGTGCACGACGATGTCGATCGGCGTCGGCAGCGTCAGGCGGGAGATATCGAAGACCCGCACGTAGAACTCCCAGATGGCGAACACCACGGCGATACCCACGACCGGTGCCCCGAGCATCGCCGACCGGCGGAGGCGCTGCGGGCGCTGGGGGGGAGGCTGCTTCGCTGCGCCGGCGCCGTCGGCTTGGGTGGTACCGGTGGTCATCGGGCCGACACCTCGCCGAGGGCGCGGCGCACGTTGCGCATGTGCACCAGGTAACGCTCGTCGTCCTCCATCGCCGCCGACCGGGGTCGGGGCAGGGAGATCGTCTCGGTATGGACGATCCGGCCCGGTTGTGTCGCCATCACGAGGACTCGGTCGGAGAGGATCACCGCCTCGGGGATGCTGTGGGTGACGAAGATCACCGTGTGGCCGGTGTGCTCCCACAGATCCAGCAGGAGGTAGCGCATCTCGTTGCGGGTTATCTCGTCGAGAGCCGAGAAGGGCTCGTCCATAAGCAGCACGGGTGCCCCGAGCGCGAAGCAGCGCACCAGTGAGACGCGCTGCTGCATGCCGCCCGACAGTTCCTTGGGGAGCAGGTCCAGGAAGTCACCCAGGCCGACGGTCTCCAGGAGTCTGAGTGTGTCGGCCTCGCTGAGGGGCGGGTGCACGGCGCCCCGCCGGTTCACCTCGGCCAGCAGCGTGACGTTCCGGCGCACGGTCCGCCAGCCCAGGAGTGACGGTGTCTGCGGGGCGAACCCGATCTGTTTCGTGTCGCGCGCGGTTGCCGGACTGGCGCCGTCGACCTCGACGGTGCCGGTTTCGTAGGCCAGGAGCCCGCCCACGACGCGCAGCAGAGTGGACTTGCCGCAGCCGCTCGGCCCGATGAGGCTGACGAACTCGCCCGGTTGGATCTCGATGTCGATTCCGTCGAGCGCGTGCAGGAAGCTGCGACCGGTGCGGAACCACTTCGAGACGTCCCGGATGGACACGGGGGCGCCGATCCTGCGCGGGGTGGATCCACCGCCGGTGAGGGCATCCGTGTGGCTACCACCGACGGTCGAACGTCGCACGGCGCCATCGTAAGCGCCGCGGCATCGGTGCGTCACGGCCGGTCGGACTCCTTGGAGTTCTCGGCCCGCAGTGGGCTACGGTTGCCGGTGCCTGCTCGGGAGGCGGCCGGGCGCCGCCGGCAGAGCGCTCGTTCGTACCCGACGGGCCAATCCGGCGGGACCGTCACCGGGCGGTGGAGGAAGGAGGCCTCTTGGCTGCCGGACTGATCGACGTGCATTCGCACCACTACCCCGACAGCTACCTCGACGCCTGCCGGCGTCCCGACAGCGGCCTCGAGCACTACGTCCGCGACGACGGCCGCCTGGTCGTGCTGCAGGACGGGGCGGTGGCTGCCGCCGTTCCGCAACCGCTGCCCGGAATGGACCACCGCCTGGCACTCATGGACGAGGTGAACGTGGAGGTCCAGGTGCTGTCGGTGTCGGCTCCCAACGTCTTCCGCCTGCCGGCGCCGCTGCGCGTCCCGCTGACCCGCGACCTGAACGACGAGCTCGACGACCTGACGGGAGCCTCCGGCGGGCGGCTGAGGTTCTTCGCCAACCTGCCACTTCCCGACATCGACGCCTCGCTCGCCGAACTGGACCGCGTGCTGCAGCGACCCCGGGTCGTGGGCGTGATGCTCTGCACCACAGTGGATCGGCGCACGCTCGACGACCCGTTCCTGGGGCCCCTCTGGGAGGAGCTGTCCCGGCACCAGGCCGTGGTGTTCGTCCATCCCACCACGGCCTGCTGCACCGAGGGATTGAGCGACTTCGCGCTGTCGCTCGCGCTGGACTTCCTCGCCGAGACCACCAACGCCGTCGGCCGGCTGCTCTACTCGGGGACCCTCGAGCGTTACCCGGGGATCCGCTGGATCTTCACGCACCTGGGCGGGACGATCCCGTTCGTGCACCACCGCTTCGACAACTACGCCGGCCAGTTCCCCGAGTGCCGACGCCACATCACGCGCAAGCCATCGGAGCAGTTGCGCGAACTGTTCTTCGACACGGTCAGCACCCACCCCGCCGCCATGCGCTGCGCCTTCGAGACGTTCCCGGTCTCACAGTTCGTCTTCGGCACCGACTACCCGCACGTGCCGGGTGCCCTGCGCGTCTTCGTGGAAACCCTGGAAGCGGCGGGGCTGTCCGCCGAGGACCTGGCCAGGGTGAGCCGACACAACGCCGTGGAGTTGCTGGGAATCGAGTGAGTCGCGTCGAGGGAGCGGGCCGGGGGGCCGATTCGCGACGCCTTGCGCCCGCGCCGAAGGAGCGAACGGCACCCCGGCCCCCAACCGGGCGGCCACTCCGATGGCCGGTATCGGAGCGGTGATGGTAATTTCCGGTCGTGCGGAGAACCACGTAACGGCGCGGGGGGACTCATGCCGCAACCCACCGATGTATCCGATTTCGTCAAGGAGCGGCTGGCGCTCATACGAGGCGAGTTGCGGCTGTACAACGATCTGCGGCCCACCGAGACGGCCTTCGTCGTCATCGACATGCAGAACGCCTTCGTGGCCGAGGGTGGCGTCATCGAGGTGCCGGCCAGCCGGGAGATCATCCCGGTGATCAACCGCATGGCCGCCGAGTGCCGGGAGCTGGGCGTGCCAGTGATCTGGATCCGCTCGCACCACCCCAAGGGCGGCTCCGACTGGCGCCACTTCTTCGACCACTTCGTGCGCCCGGAACGGCGGGAGGCGGCCGCCGCGGCACTCTCCGACGACGCCCCGAGTTCGCGCTTCCATCCCGACATGGACATCCACGACGAGGACTACATCGTCTTCAAGAACCGGTACTCGTGCCTCATCCCGGGTTCGTCGTCGCTGGAGCGGCTGGTGCGCAGCCTGGGCTGCGACACCCTGTTGCTCGCCGGCACCAAGACGAACATCTGCGTCGAGTCGACGGCCCGGGACGCCATGATGCTGGACTTCCGGGTCGTGGTCCTCAGCGACGCCACCGCCGCGCTCACCGACGAGGAGCACCAGGCCTCGCTCAACGTCCTGATCCAGGAGTTCGCCGACATCCTCGTCACCGACGAGGTGGTCGAGGAGTTGCGTGCCAACGCCGGAGGTGCCGACCGATGACCGACACTCTCGCCCCCGAAGATCTCATCGGGTGCGGCAACGGCAGCCTCGACCCGGTCACCTTCGAGATCCTGCGCTCGCGCCTGTCGGCCATCAACGACGAGGCTGCCATGACGATGCGCCTCGTGTCCGGCTCGCCGGTGGCCAACGAGGCCTACGACATGAACGTGGGTCTCATGGATGCCGACGGGGACTGCTTCGCCATCGGCATGTACATCACCATCCACGCGCTCGCGCTGAGTTCCACGGTCAAGGACATCAGGCAGCGCTTCGCCGCCGACGACGTCGGGCCCGGCGACGTGTTCATGTCCAACGACCCCTACGTCGGGGCGTGCCACCAGATGGACGTGGCGGTCGTGGCCCCGATCTTCGCCGGCGGCCGGCTGGTGGCCTGGACCGGCTCCACGGTGCACCAGATCGACCTCGGCGGCCCGGTCGAGGGTCAGGTGCAGCTCGGCGCCACCTCCATCTGGAGCGAGCAGCCGCTGTTCCCGCCCATCAAGATCGTCGACGCCGGGGAGCTTCGCCCCGACGTGGAGCGGGGCTACCTCCGCCGCACCCGCCTGCCCCACCTCGTGGACCTGGATCTGAAGGCCATGATCGCCGGCTGCAACGTAGGGGTGGCACGGGTGCAGGATCTGACCGGGCGCTACGGCACCGACGTGGTGCTGGCCGCCATCGAGGGGATCAACGTCGCCACCGCCGCCCGGTTCCGGGCCCGGCTGGCGGAGCTGCCCGACGGCACCTGGTCGCATCGCGGCTACATCGAGTACGACGAGGTGTACCCGGTCGTCGTGGAGATGACCAAGGACGGCGACTCGCTCACGTTCGACTACACGCAGAGTGCCGATCAGGCCGGCGCCGTCATCAACTGCACCCGCCCGGCCTGCGTGGGCGCCGTCGTGGCCGCCGTTCTCCCGTACCTCTGCTACGACATGGCGTGGTCGCCCGCCGGGCTGCAGCGGGCCATCGAGGTGCGCACCCGCGAGGGCACCGTCGTCCACGCCGCCTGGCCGGCCGGCACCTCGAAGGCCACCACCACCGGCAGCTTCATGGCCACGATCTCCGCGGGTGTCTGCCTGTCGAAGCTGCTGGCGGCGAGCGAGGGACATCTCCGGCAATTCATGTCCACCTGGATGGGCGGGCTCTACGTGGAGGACATGTTCGGCGTGGATCAGCGGGGCGAGTTCTTCGGCGCGGCGATCCTCGACGCCATGGCAGGGGGGTCGGGGGCGCGGGCCTTCGCCGACGGGCTGGATGCCGGTGGCTTCCTGGACTCGCCGTCGGCGATCATCGCCAACATCGAGGACATCGAGTACAGCTACCCGGTGCTCTACCTGTCCCGCCGGATCCAGCCCGACACCGGGGGCGCCGGCAAGTACCGCGGCGGCAACACGCTCGCCATGACCTACATCACCCACGATGTTGAGCGGTTGCCCACGAAGATCCTTCACGCCATCGGCACCTTCCAGCCGGGCTCCATCGGCGTGGCCGGCGGGTACCCGTCGAACACCAACCAGTTCGTCATCAAGCGCGACACGAACGTCCGCGACCTGCTCGCCGGCGGTGCGGTGCCCGACGACCTCGGCGCCCTCGACGGTGAACTCGAGATCTTCGCCGACCCCATCGTCAAGACCTCCCAGGGGCCCGACGACGTCCACCGTTACGTCGCCATGGGCGGGGGCGGGTACCTCGACCCTCTGGACCGCGAGCCCGAACTGGTGCTGGCCGACTACGTCGTCGGTGCTGTGACGGTGGCGCACGCTCGCGACGCCTACGGCGTGGTGATCGACGTCGACGGGATGTGCGTGGACGAGGCCGCCACCGACCGGCGACGCCGCCAGATCCGCGACGAGCGCCGCCGCTCGGCCGCGGTTCCGCGCGCCGCGACGCGGCACCCGGGATTGACCTGATCAACGTGGACCGCCTCGTCGCCGTCGACAGCGGCGGTACGTTCACCGACTGCGTCACGCTCGACGCCGCGGGCCGCATCGGATCTGCCAAGGCGCCGTCGACGCCGTCGGACTTCTCCGAGGGGGTCGTGCAGTCGGTGGCGCGCGCCGCCGCCGGTGAGGATCTCGGCCTCGGCGATCTCCTGGCGCGCACCGGCTTGTTCTGCCATGGGACCACGGTCGCCACCAACGCTCTGCTGACGCGATCGGGCTCGGCGGTCGGCCTCGTCACGACCAAGGGACACGAGGACGCCATCATCGTCGGACGGACGATCCAGAAGGCCGCCGGCATCGCCGAGTCGGAACTCTCCAACCTGGCACACCTGGAGAAGGCGGTCCCGATCGTGCCGCGGCCCCTGATCAAGGGAGTGACCGAGCGGATCGACTACAGGGGCTCGGTCGTCGTGCCGATCGATCCCGACGAGGCGGCCGGTGCCATCGACGAACTCGTCACCGCTGGTGTCGAGGCGATCGCCGTGTGCTTCCTGTGGAGTTTCCTGAACCCCGAGCACGAACGGGCGGTGGCCGACTTGATCCGGTCTCACCACCCGGATCTCTTCGTCACGGTGTCCTGCGAGGTGGCGCCGGTCATCAAGGAGTACGAGCGTTGTGCCACGACCGTGCTCAACGGTTACCTAAGCAGGACGACACACACGTACATATCGAGGCTGCAGCAACGACTTGCCGACGGTGGCCTGGCCAACGATCCGGTCATCATGCAGTCCATCGGCGGTCTGACCCGGGCCGAGGTCGGCAAGGGACGTGCCGTCACCCTCCTGGGATCCGGACCGACCGGCGGCGTGTTCGGGGCGGCCTCGCTGGGCCGGCTGATCGGCGCGGAGAACATCGTGACGACGGACGTGGGCGGCACCAGCTTCGATGTCGGCCTCGTCGTCGACGGCGAGCCCCTCGTCGTCGGCACGCCGGTGTTCGACAAGTACCACACCGTCCTTCCGGTGATCGACGTGGTCTCGATCGGCGCCGGCGGGGGGAGTCTCGCCTGGATCGAGCCCGGCACCGGATTGGTGAAGGTGGGGCCGCAGAGTGCTGGCGCGGTCCCGGGCCCGGCGTGCTACGGGGCCGGCGGGACGCGCCCGACGGTGACGGACGCCAACCTGGTGCTGGGACGTCTCGACCCCGACTACTTCCTCGGCGGCGAGCGCCGGCTGCACGTCGAGGGAGCGAGAGAGGCGATCGAGACCCACGTCGCGGCGCCGACCGGACTCTCGGTCACCGAGGCGGCGATGGCCATCGTGGACATCCTCGACGCCCGCATGGCCGACCTGGTCCGCATGAGCACGATCGGTCGGGGCTACGACCCCCGCGAGTTCGCGCTCTTCGCGTTCGGCGGTGCCGGTCCTCTCCACGTCGGGGCGTACGCGGCGGACGTCGGCACCCGCCTCACCGTCGTGCCGACGAACTCGGCGGTGTTCTCGGCCTTCGGGATCGCCGCCTCCGATCCCGTCTCGGTCATCCAGGCCAGTGACCCGATGGTCGCACCCTTCGACCCCGAGAGGTTGAGCACGCTCTATGTCGCGCTCGCCGAGCGGGCGGTGGCGGAGCTTGCGGCGAACGGCGTCGCCCGGGGGAACATCACCACCAGCCGCGAGGTCGAGATGCGCTACCGCGGTCAGGTGCACGAGGTGCGCGTGCCCGTTCCCGAGGGCCCGCTCGACTCCGGGAGCCTTGCGGTGGTGATGGAGGAGTTCCGCCGCCGCTACAACCGCCGCTACGGCTCGGGTGCGGCCGCCGACGCCGCCATCGAGGCGCGAACCTTCGTGGTACGTGGCGTGGGACGGCAGGCGAAGCCCGAGTTGCATCCCGCGGCCCTCGGGCCCGAGGACCCGAGCGGCGCGCTCGTCTCGGAGCGCCAGGTCTATTTCCGGCCCCTCGGCGGTTTCGCCCCCACGCCCATCTACCGGCGCGAGCTGCTCCGGCCCGGAAACTCCGTGCCGGGCCACGCCGTGATCGAGGCCGTCGACACCACCATGCTGATCCACCCCGGCCAGCGCGCCGACGTGGACGCCTGGGGCAACATATTGCTCGACACCACAGGGGGTAGACGATGACCGCGCCGCCCAGCAGGCCCACGCCCGAGCACTACGAGGCGGCGCTCGCCGCCATCGACCGGGAGGAACTTGTCGACCTGTCACTCGAGTTGGCGCAGATCGACAGTCCGCCCGGCCAGGAGCAGCCCGTATCGGACCGCGTCCTGGAGTGGCTGACCGACAACGGGTTCGAGGCGTCGCAGGTGGGCATGTTCGCCGATCGCACGAACGTCGTCGGTCGCCTGCGGGGCTCCGGGGGCGGCAACACGGTGATCTTCAACGCCCACATGGACGTGGCCTGGGGCCCCGAGGAGCGGCGCTGGATGCACGATCCCGACAACCCCATCTACTTCTCCGCCTGGCGGGAGGGCGACACGCTCGTGGGCAACGGCCTCATCAACGACAAGGGGCCGCTGGCGTGCACGCTGATCGCGGCCAAGGCGGTGAAGGACTCGGGCGCGCCGCTGGCCGGCGACCTCATCGTCACCGGCGTCGCCGGCGAGATCGGCCAGGAGCCCGTCGACGAGTTCACCTCCCCTGGCTACCTCTCCAAGGAGGTCGGTGCGCGCTACCTCATCACCCACGGCATCATCGGCGACTACGCCGTGGTGGCCGAGGCCACGAGCTTCGGCGTCACCTGGGTGGAGGCCGGCAAGGCCTTCTTCAAGGTGACCGTGCTCGGCGGCAGCTCCCGCTACACGCCCTATGTCACCCATCCCGAAAGCCTCGCCGAGCACGGCAACGCCCTGGTGCGGGTGGTGCCGGTGATCGAGGCCCTGACCGACTGGGGGCGGCGCTACGAGGTGGAGCACGAGTACCGCTTCGACGGCGGCCGCTGCGTGCCGAAGGTGAACATCGGCGCCATTCGCGGTGGTCAGCCGTTCCTCTCGATCGTGAGCGCCGAGCATTGCTACCTCTATCTCGACGTGCGTCTCACCCCGGCGCAGACGGCCATGGACGTCCAGGCGGAACTGACCGAGGTGCTGGGCGCCCTCGACGTGCCCACCCAACTCGAGTGCACGCTCTACCGCCGCGGCTACGAGGCGGTCGGCGTCGATGAGCTGCTGGATGCCACCGCCATCGCCCACCGGGCCGAGTTCGGCACCGAGCCGGGCGAGGCGGAGCCGCAGATGTCGAGCATGTGGCGCGACACGAACCCGTTCATCGAGATGGGTATCCCGGCGATCACCTACGGGCCCACGGGCAGCGTCGGTGGAGGTCGCTACTCGGCCGAGATCGCCGACTTCGTCGCCGTCACGAGGATCTACGCCCGGCTGGCGCTGGACCTCTGCAACCGCCCGCGAACCAGGCGCGGCATACCGGCATGAGGATCACGCACCTGCGCGGCGTGGAGCTGACCGACCCGGTGCCGCATGAGATCGCCGGCTTCTACGAGCAGGTCTGGGGCCTGCAGCGGGTTGCCCCGGGAGGGGAGTCGGTCTACCTCCGCGGCACGGGACCGGAGCATCACATCCTGGCGATTCACCCGGGTCCCCAGACCACGGTGCGTGGCTACCGCCTGGGACTGGCCGACCGTGCCGCGGTGGACGGTGCGGCGGAGGAGTTGGGAGCCCGACCCGCCAGCCGCATCGTCGCCGGCCCAGGGCCCCTCGAGAGACCCGGAGGTGGCTACGGGTTGCGGATCATCGACCCCGATGGGCGGGAGATCGAGTTGTCGGCCGAGGTGGCGCAGGCGGGGGAGCGGGCAGCCGCTTCCGGCGGCCCGCCGATCCGGCCCACGAAGGTGAGCCACGTGGTGCTGAACTCGCCCGAAGCCGACGCCTATCTGCAACTCCTCATCGAGGTCCTCGGCTTCCGGGTCGCCGATGAGACCGAGCACATGGTGTTCCTGAAGTGCAACCTGGACCACCACAGCGTGGCTATCGCCCGGTCCCCGCACGCCTCCCTCAACCACGTTGCCTTCGAGGTGCCGACGGTGGAGGACGTCCTGGCGGGCATCGAGCACATGCGCGCCCACGGTTTCGACACGATCTGGGGTCCCGGCCGCCATCCCCAGGGGATGAACGCCTTCGGCTACTTCCTGGCGCCCAATGGACAGGTCGTCGAGTACACCGCCGAGGTGGAGCAGATCCCCGACGACGAGTTGGCCCCGCGGTTCTGGGTGCCGGAGGACTACGAGGTGTACGACGACTGGGCCGACATCTCCTCGCTGCGTCCCACGCCGGAGACCCGGACGCTGATGCGCGGCGTGCCCGAGGCGGCACCGCACGGGGGCGCGTAGCCGTGGCGCGGCTCAACGAGCAGATCGAGGTCGTGGGCACGGGCGCCCAGGCGGTCGCCGTCTGCCGCTGCGGCCACGAGATCGGCCCCGCCTCCGAGAACTACAAGCTGCATCTGTTGATGCGCGAGGGTCCGGTGCAGAACGCGGGCCCATGGGTCGACCCCAACGAGATCGGCGGCGACCGGTTCGTGTGCCGCGAGTTCTTCTGCCCCGGCTGCGTCACCCTGCTGGACGTGGAGATCGCCCAGCGCCACGAGCCGATCCTCTGGGACGTGCGCCTGGATCTCGGAGAGCAATGATGCCGCCTCGACTGCTCTCGGCTCGTCATTCCGGCGCCTCACTTCGTCATTCCGGCGAAGGCCGGAATCCATCCGCCGGCGATCCGGTCGACGCCACACCGGAGTCGCTCCACTGATGCTGAAGGTCCAGGACATCGCCGGCGTCTACGTCCTGCCGCCGACGCCCTGCCTGCCCGACGCCGGGGGCTGGGACGCGGTCGACTCGGTGGACCTGGACGAGACGGCGCGCATGACCGACTGGCTCATCAAGCCGGGGGTCACCGGGCTCGGACTGTTCGGCACGACCGGCGAGGGCCACTCGCTGTTGTGGGAGGAGAAGCTGCGCTGCGCCGAGACCGCGGTTGAGGCCGCCGCGGGCCGGGTGCAGATCTTCGGCGGTGTCACCGCCCTGGGTACCCGCGACGTGATCCGTCAGATGCGAGGCCTGCGTGACGTCGGTGTCGAGGGTGCCCTGGTCGGGCTCCCGCTGTGGCAGACGCCCACAGTCGAGAACGCCGTGGGATTCTTCGCCGACCTCGCCGCGGCGGTGCCGGACATGTCCGTGATGGTCTACTCCAACTCCTGGTACTTCAAGTTCGACTTCCCGCTGGAGTTCTGGTCCGGTCTCGTGGACCGTGCGCCGACGGTCGTCGCCGCCAAGGTCACGCACGGGTTCCGGAACTACCGGGAGGAGGTCGAAGCCACCGCCGGGCGGATCAACATGATCCCCGGCGACCCGGGGATCTTCATTGCCTGGGGTCTCATCGGCAGTGCCATCGATGCGGTCTGGTCCACGCAGGCCGCTCTGGGGCCCGAACCGGTCGTTGCCCTGCTGGCGGCCATTCGGTCCGGTGACCAGGAACCGGTGGAGGAGATCATCGCCGACTTCCGGGCAGTGCCGTCGTACTTCCCGCCAGGTGCCATGGCCAATCGCGATCACACCGACGACTTCGCCCGCTACAACACGCAGGTGGCCAAGTGGCGATTGAACGCCTCGGGCCTCATCGCCGCCGGCCCCGTGCGGCCGCCGTACACCGACCTGCCCGAGTCCTGGAAGCGCCAGGTGGAGTTGGAGGTGGAGGGCTTCGCCGCGCTGCGGGCGAAGTACGCCGCCGACGCTGTCGAGCCGGCCGCGGCGGGACCGCGAGGGACTGCCGGATAGGGTCACGAATGCCCGGCTTCTTCCCCTCGGTCATTCCGGCGAAGGCCGGAATCCACTCGGTGTGGGCTGGAGCACAGGGCTGAGACGCAGCGGGAGAGAGCCATGGGGATCCGTACCGGCGAGGAGTACCTGAAAGGCATCCGCGATGGCCGGAGCGTCTGGCTGGACGGTGAGCTGGTGGACGACGTGACGGCGCATCCCGCTCTGGCCGGCTGCGCGCAGACGCTGGCCGACGTCTACGACCTGCAGCACGATCCCACCTTCGGAGACCTGCTGACCATGCAGTCGCCGTCCACCGGCGACCGGGTCAGCCTCAGCTACATCCTCCCGCAGTCACCGGAGGACCTGCGCCTCCGCCGCACCATGATCGAGTTGCTGGCCCGCCGCTCGGGCGGCACCCTGGGGCGCCTGCCGGAGTACATGGCGTCGATCATCGTGGGCCTCTACGACGTGCGGGCCACGCTTGCCGAGGTCGAACCTGCCTACGCCGACAACATCGCTGCCTACATGGAGTTCTGCCGCGAGAACGACGTGGCGCTCACGCACAGCTTCGCGGACGCACCCAAGGACATGCGCATCCCGCGGGAGCGCTTCGAGAACCTGCGCCTGAAGGAGCAGCGCAGCGACGGGATCGTGGTGCACGGCGTGAAGTCGGTGGCCACGCTGGCGCCGTTCGCGGACGAGTACGTGGCGCTGGCGCCCAACCGCCCCGGGCTGGCCGACGACGAGATCGTCTACTTCGCCGTGCCGATGGACACGCCCGGCCTGCGGGTCTTCTGCCGCCCGTCGCTGGTGCCGCCGGCCGTCCCGGATCGCCGGCTGGCAGCGGCCTTCGACGAGATGGACTGCTGGGTCGTCTTCGACAACGTCTTCGTGCCCGCCGAGCGGGTCTTCTACCGCCAGGCCACGCATGTGCATCTGGGCCTGCTCGGCCAGATCCTGCCGTGGGCCTTCTACCACATCCTCATCAGGATGACCTGCAAGGCCGAGGTGCTGGCCGGCATCTGCGCCCAGGTCACCGAGTACCTCGGCAAGGACAACCAGCAGTACCTGCAGCTCCAACTCTGCGAGGTCTACGGCTACGTGGAGACGCTGCGGGCGTTCCTCACCGCCGCCGAGGAGCAGCACCTGCGCACCCCCGACGGCAACGTGATCCCCAACCCCACCCAGGTCACGCTGGGGCGGATCCACGCGGTGGAGCACCATCCCCGCATCCTGCAGATCGTGCGTGAGATGTGCGGGTCCGGCATACTGATGGCACCAGGGACGGCTGATCTGGCCAACGCCGAGGTGGAAGGCGATGTCATGCGCTATCTCGTGGGGCCCGACGAGAACGCCGTCGACCGCTTCCGGCTGCTGAAGCTGGCGTGGGAGTACGGCTGCGACTCCTTCGGGTCGCGCCAGCTGCTGTTCGAGATGCACAACGCCGGATCGCACCTGACGACCCGCCAGCGCCTCGGCATGTCCTACGACGCCGCCCCCCTGAAGGCGCTCGCCAGGCAACTGGCCGGCATCGACGACACGAGCGGTTGAGAGACGGGAGCGTGCCCATGAAGACCATCGCCGAGATCGCCGGACCGACGTCCTGGATGGGGCCCGATTTGCAGGACAGCGACGAGTGGATCCTCGAATTGCAGGAGTCGCACCAGCGGGAACTGCTCGACGCTCTGGCGGGCGTCGAGGACGCCGGGCTGGACTACGTGGAGATCACCCGGGAGAGCTTTCCCCTGCCCACTGTCGGCCCGCTGCTCGTATCGATGCTGAACGACCTGCTGGAGGGTCGCGGCTTCGTGTTGCTGCGCGGCGTGCCCATCGAGGGGCTCAGCGAGCGCCGGATCGAGCTCATGTACTGGGGGATGGGCCTCTACATCGGCATCTGTCTGCCGCAGGGCGTTGAGGGCACCGAGCTGTTCGCCCACGTGCGCGACGAGGGCGTCGACCGCACGTCCACCTACGGCGGCGGCCTGCTCAACCGGCACAATCAAGCGCTCCCGTTCCATACCGACACCAGCGACATCGTCGGGCTGCTGTGCATCCACCCGGCGATGCGGGGCGGCACCAGCACCATCGTCAGCGCCGTGGCCGTGCACGATGAGATCGTCCGCCGCCGCCCCGATCTCGCCGCGGTCATGTACGAGCCGTGGTGGTTCGACCGCAAGCGCGGCGACGGCCCCGACAGCTTCGCCCAGTGCCCCATCTACGCCGTGAACGGCGCCGGCCGGCTCTTCGCCTTCTACGGTCCCGATCTGTACAAGTATGCGCAGCGCGGCGAGCACGTCCCCGATCTGTCCCCCCAGCAGTGGGAGGCGATGGCACTGATCGACGAGATCAACGGCAGCCCGGAGTACCAACTGCACATGGACTTCCAGCCGGGCGAGATCCAGTTCATCAACAACTACGCGGTCATGCATTCGCGCACCGCCTACGAGGACCATCCCGACCCGGCTCTGCGGCGCGACCTCATCCGGCTGTGGCTGACCCTGGAACGCGACCTCGACATACCCGAGGAGTTCTACGAGCGCGGCCTCAGGACCCGCTCCGCCGCCTTCGCCGGCTAGCACGCTCGGGACTTCCAGTCGTCATCCCGGCGAAGACCGGGATCCGGTTCCGCGGCCGACCGGTCATCGCCGACCGTGACGCTCCCGGGCGCCGGCGAGTGCCACCGCGCGCGGCGAGTGCTGTGCAATGCTGCTCCCATGGCACAGAGTCACGAAATCGAATACCGCGTCGGCGGTGACGACCTGCAATTCGTGGAGGTCTGGCTGGACCCCCACGAGACGGTGATCGGCGAGGCCGGTGCCATGATGTACATGAACCCCGGCATCACCTTCGAGGCCAAGATGGGCGACGGGGCCGACCCCGACGAGGGCACCTGGAGCAAGCTCAAGTCCGCCGGCAAGCGGGTGCTGGCGCAGGAGTCCCTCTTCCTCACCCACTTCACCAACATGGGGTCGGGGAAGTCCAGCGTGGCGTTCGCCGCGGAGTTCCCCGGCAAGATCGTCCCGGTCGACCTCGCGCAGCACGGCGGGCGCATCATCTGCCAGAAGGACGCCTTCCTGTGCGCCGCCCTGGGCACGAGGATCGACATCGCCTTCCAGCGCAAGATCGGCACCGGACTGTTCGGCGGCGAGGGATTCATCCTGCAGAGCCTCAGCGGTGACGGCCTGGCGTTCCTGTCGGCGGGCGGCACCGTCATCCGGCGCCAGCTCCAAGGCGAGCAGCTGCGCGTCGACACCGGCTGCATCGTGGGGTTCGAGCAGGGCATCGACTACGGCATCGAGCGCGCCGGCAACCTCAAGTCCAGCATCTTCGGCGGTGAGGGCCTGTTCCTGGCGACGCTGTCGGGCCACGGCTCGGTCTGGCTGCAGTCACTGCCGTTCTCCCGCCTCGCCGACCGCATCCTGGCCGCAGCCGCCCCCGTCCCCGGCGCCTCCAAGGGCGAGGGTTCGATGATCGGCGGCTTCGCCGGAGCCTTCGAACGCTAACCCCCGCCGACCGGGGATCCCGATCCATGATCCCCGTCATTCCGGCGAAGGCCGGAATCCAGGCTTCGGCGACGGTTAGATCCGCACGTCGACGCAGCGGAGATCCCCGCCCCAGTCGAGAATCGCCCGATCGGCCGTCACTAACGTGTGCCCACCGACGAGCGCGGTCGCCACGATGAACCGGTCGGCCGGATCGTTGTGGAAACCGTCGCGCGCCAAGGTGGCGGCGCGGACGGCCTCGGCGCCTTGGAGGGGGAGTTCCCGCAGCCCGTCGGTAAGCCGGTCCCGACGCCAGCGAGCCGGTTCGCACCCAAGAACAAGTTCGCGCTTCTCCGCCAGCATGGCGACCTCCCAGAACGTCACGACCGACACCCCCAGGGAGCCGATCTCCCACCCCTCCTCGATGGTGGACCGCGCCGCCGTCCCGAGTCGCGGGTCGTCCCGCAGCGACCAGAGCAGGGCATTGGTATCGAGCAGCAGCATCAGGTGGCTGTGGGCGCGTCGGGAAGCCGGTCCAGTTTCGTTTCCCACTCGGCCCACTCGTCGGTGGTCGAGAGATCCAGGTCGTCGCCCACGATGACCAGCGAGTCCCTGCACGAGCCGAGGATGCTCGCCCGTCTCGCCGGGGGTTGCACGGGAACCAGCTTGGCGACCGGCCGGTTGTGCTTCGTGATGGTCACCTCGGCGCCGGACTCACTGACGAGGTCCATGATCTGGAGGCATCTGGCCTTGAAGTCCGCCGCGCCGATCGGGCGGCTGAGATCCACGGCACCGCCATCGGCGGGTGCATCCGTCATGTGAGCCTCCTCAGCCTTTGAAAATACTAGTCGCAGTCTAGTCATATGCCCGCCCGGCTAGTTCGGGTTGACGGCGACCGTCTCGATCACCAACTGCCAGCCCTCCGCCTCTCCCCAGATCCGCCGAGACTCGAGCGGCCGGGTCAGGGACTGCACCGCGAGCATCACGTCCCGTGCGGCGAACAGTTCCCCGTTTACCTCGGTGTCGTCGATCCCGACCCACGCGGCGATGATGTCGTCAGCCTCGGGGCACCGCTCCGAGTACGGCCCATTGCACTCGTGGCCCGCGGCCCGGGCGACCGCGCGCGCCGCGGGGCCGAGCAGCCCGATCATCGGTTCCGTCTGAACCGACGCGTACGCAAGTCCGTCCGGCGGCCACGCCGGCACCCACGCGTTGGGGCCATCGAGCGTACCGATTGTGGCTTCGGCGCTTGGGCGCTCGAGGCGCACCAGCACCGTCAACCTGATGTGATCGTCGGTGGTGCCGAGATACCGGAGCAGTTCATCGTCTGTCATCGCAAACCTTTCGAGTAGAGCGATCCAATCCGGGGCGCGCAGGCACGAGGCGTCGCCGGGGAGTTCGCCCTCGGTTCGGACCCGTCGAACGCGCAAACGTGCGGACACAAGGCACCGCCGATGTGGTCACAGGTGTCGCACCGGTGACGATGTGATCAGCCAGGGTGGACTGGCGGACGGCCTCGCGGGGTTCGCCGCGCAGCCGATCAGGCGGCGCAGTCGGGTCGTTCGCTCGGTTCCGTCGGCTCGTCGGTGCCGGAGCGGGGGAAGCCGATTCCCAGGCGGCCCTCTATGCGAGCGACGCTCACCCTCAAGTCACCGACGTCGGTTCTGAGTTCCTTGATCTCGGCGTCCTGGCCGTCCATCCGCTTGTCCTGGCGCTTGAAGCCGTCTCGCATCTCGCGTTGCAAGAACGCGTAGCCGGCAAAGACGGCACCCAGAATGGTGACGAGGATCGACACCCAGGCGATGATGAACTGGATCTGAGCGACTTCCACTGCGCTGCTCCCTCCTCCGGGCGGGATCGCCCGGCCGGCTCTGTCAGGGGGAAGCCAACTCCGAGCGTACCAGCGGCGACCGCCGTCACTGCAATGCCACGTAGGGCGGGCCACCGACCGCCGCTACCTTTCCGAAGACTCCATGAATCTGCTCTACGCCCAGCGCGATACCATCGCCACAGCCGTATTCACAGTCGGCGACCATCACCGATGCTCAACACAAGAGCCCACCAATTGATGGGACGCCCCCACATCGTTCGTGTCGAGATCGAACGAACAGCACAGGAGCGTGCAGCGCCATGCCACTGACCCAATACCGGATTGACCGCGACGGTGCCGACCGTCTGCTCTTCCTCATGCACGGCTACACCGCCGAGCAGCACCACCTCGCGTCGTATGTGCCGTTGGTCGACCCGGACGAGCGCTTCACTGCGATCGCGCCGCGGGGACCGATCGACATGCCCGACGGCGACGGCGCGGGCTGGTGGACCATCGACCTCGACACCTTCGAATCCGACCTCTCACAGTTCATGCCGTCGCTTGAGATGCTTGAGTCGTTCATCGCGGACGAGGCGGACAAGGCAGGTGTGCCACTCGAGCGTTGCGTCGTGGGCGGGTTCAGCCAAGGCGGCTACCTGTCGCTGGCGCTCGCCGGCAGAGCCGCTGCGCCCCGCTATGCCGGCGTGTGGGCCATCTGCTGCGGCCTTCCGGGCGATCCAAGGCTGGACCTCGACCTGACGCACGGCAATGGTCGACCGGCGCTCTTCCAGTGGGGAACCCGCGACATCGTCATCGGCCCAGACAAGCCCAAAGAGGTGATCGCAGCCCTCGCCGACGGTGGGTGGGATCTGCGGCATCACGCCTACGACATGGCCCACAGCCAGACCATCGAAATGATGATCGACGCCCGCGAGTGGCTCGCCGGGGTCCTCTGAACCCATCCAGCTAGCCAGGCGGCTACGTCTCCAACAGGCACCGGGGTTCTGTTACCGAGGCCGTGCGCGGCAGGGACGGCGCGGCCCAGGCCGCGGGTCTGAGGCACGGGGACATGTGACCTGTCACTCAGAGGGCGAGTTCGACGAGGCTTCCGGCGGCCCGCCCGACCAGGAGGCTGTCCCCGTCGACCGACCGGCGTCGACTGGTCGCTGCGTCGGACTCGAGTGCAGTCGCCGGCGACTGTTCCGTCCGGTTCGGCGAGCGGGTTACCATCGCCACAGCCGACTCGACAGGCGGCACCGATCACCGCGATGCAACCCCGGCGCCGCCTTGCGATGGGCGGGCGCAGCAAGGGAGGATGTCCATGGATTGGTTCCGGACCAGGAAGCTCTCCGACGGTGTCTGGTTGGTCGCCGAGCCGGCCCTGGTCAACCTGTGGCTCATCGCGGGCACCGAACGGGCGGTTCTGCTCGACACGGGGTGCGGCATCTCGCCGCTCCGGCCGGTCGTCGCCGGACTGACCGACCTGCCGGTCACGGTGGTCAACACGCACTATCACTCCGATCACATCGGCGGGAACTGCGAGTTCGACGAGATCATCACCCACGAGGTCGGCGCGGAGCTGATTTCCAAGCCCCTCGCGGAGGAGTGGCGCGCCGGCTTCGCGAGCTACGTGCGGGACCTGTTGGCGTGCGCTGAGGCGTACCGGGCGATCGACCGGAAGCACTTCCACCTGCTCGAGTCGTTCAACGACATCGGGCCTCTGCCGCCCGGCTTCGACCTGGACTCCTGGGACATCGTGACCGGACCGCCGACGGCCACCGTGGCCGACGGCGACCGGATCGAGCTCGGCGACCGCTCCCTGGTCGTGATGCACACGCCCGGCCATACTCCCGACTCGATCTGCCTCTACGACGAGCGCGACAGCCTCCTGTTCACGGGCGACACGGTGCTGACCGGTGCCAACCTGGCGCAGTTCAACGAAGCGGACATCGGCACCTATGCGGCGTCGACGCGGCGGCTCGCCGACATCGCCGATGACGTGAGCCTGGTCGTGCCCCACCACTACGGCCGGACCACGATCGACTCGGGCTTCCTGGTCGAGGTGGCGAACGGCATGGAAGAAGTGGCGGCCGGTGAGGCCACGCTCATGCCCGCTATCGACCTGTTCGACAATCAGGTGCTGGCGGCGATGTACGACCGCTTCAGCATTCTGGTCGCCGATCCCGACCTCGCGCCGCTGTTGGAGTTCACGGAGTAGGGGACTGCTCAGCCATCCCTACAGCAGTGTGAATCGGGCTGCTGGACCATGGACTCCGGCCTTCACCGGAATGACGTGAGAGTGTTGTAGCACTGGATGGGAGGTGCTGCAGCAAGGCCGCTGCCGCGGCCTGACCGCGGCGACTTCGGGGCTACGTCGTGGCGGCGACCTTGTTGGCGATCCACTCGCCGGCCGGGATCGGATCGTTGGGCTGCTCGCTGGGAGCGAGGCACGTCGGCACGCATTGCACGAGGGCGTCGAGGCTGGGGTTGAAGAACAGCGGCACCGACAGCCGGTCGGTGCTCGTGTCGGTGGGGCAGACCACCCGGTGCAGGCTCGATCGCCAGCGGCCGTTGCTCCAGAACCCCATGAGGTCGCCGAGGTTCACCACGTAGGTGTCGGGCACCACCGGCACGGGTACCCACCGGCCGTCGCGCGTCTTGACCTGCAGGCCCGACTCGCCGTCGGTGTACAGAACGGTGACGGCCCCGTAGTCGGTGTGCTCGCCACGCCGGAACTGTCCCGGCTGGGGCTCGATGCCCGTCGCCGGGTAGTAGTTGACGAACAGCGAGGAGCCCGGCACCTCGAGCTTGTCCTCGAACCAGTCCGGCGGCAGATCGAGCGCCACTGCCAGGATGCGCATCAGCCGGCGCGCCAGCGCGGTCGTCTCGGCGTAGAAGCACTCGACGGCCTCCCGCAGCCCCTCGGTGTCGGGCCACACGTTGGTGGCGAAGAAGCTGTCGACGTGCTTCACGTCCCGGCCGGCGTAGTCGGCTCGTCGCTCGGCGGAGAGTTCGGGCCCGAAGCCCAGGTACTCCATGAAGTCCGGCGGGGTCTCGATGTCGAGGCTCGCGGCGGTGGCCATGGTGCCGACACCCCACCACCCCCGCAGGATGTCGCCGTTGGCCGGCGTGAAGCGCGCCTTGCGTTCGGGGGACTGGCCGAAGAAGGCGCGGCACGCTCGGTCGAGATCATCGTTCACCTCGGCGGGGATGCCGTGGCCCGCCACGACGAGGAACCCGTGCTCCTCGCAGGCGTCGTTGACGGCGCGGATCATCGCGTCCTCCGCCGGGCTCCCACTCTCGAACGGCGAGATGTCGATGACGGGGATCGTGATCATCGTGACCTCCTCCCGACGATGTCCTGCGGGCGCACCGGCACGCGGGGCAGCTCCAGGCCCGTGGCGGCCCTGATGGCGGCCACCACCGCCGGCGTCGACGGCAGGCTGGACGTCTCGCCGACTCCCTTGGCCCCGAACGGCGCCGTCTCGTCGGGGATCTCGATGAGCGTCACCTCCATCGGGGGCATGTCCGCGGACGTGGGGATCAGGTAGTCGGTGAACGACGGGTTCCGGATCGAGCCGTTCTCCATGACGACCTCCTCCATGACCGCCAGCCCGATGCCCTGGGAGGTGCTCCCCTCGATCTGGCCTATCACCGAGACAGGGTTGAGCGCCTTGCCGACATCCTGGCCGACGGCGACCTGCACCACGCGCACCAAGCCCAGGTCGAGGTCCACGTCCACGACCGCGCGGTGGGCGGCGAAGATCCAGGAGACATCGGCGTCGCCCTGGCCGGTCTCAGGGTCCAGCGGGGAGGTCGGACGGTGCTCGTGGCGCACCTCCACCTCGACCGGTCCGTCAGCCGCCTCGGCGACGGGCAGATCGATCCAGCCGTCGCTGCTCGTGATCCGGCCGTCCTCGACGGCGAGAAGGTCGGCGCTGATCCCGTGGCGTTCGGCGACGGTCTGCTTCACAAGGTTGGCGATCGCCCGGCAGGCCTTCTCGACGGCGCCGCCCGACATGACGGTCTGCCGGCTGGCCGCCGAGGACCCGGCCGTCCCGATGGTGGCGGTGGAGGGTGTGGCGAGCCGGACCTCGGTGACGCCGATTGTCGAGCGGGCGATCTGGCCCGCCACCGTGACGAACCCCTGGCCGATCTCCGCCGCGGCGCAGGTGATGGTGACGGTGCCGTCCTCGAGCCGGCAGCGGGCCCGGGTGTCGTCGTTGTAGCCCTCGGAGTAGGCCATGTTCTTGAAGCCGGCGGCGTATCCCACGCCCCGGCGGATCCGTCTGCGGTCGGCGGTACGCCCGGCTCCCCCCGGCAGGGCGTAGTCGTCGTTCGCCGTCGGGAGCGGCAGGTCGAACGCCTCGGCGGCCTCCAGGCACTCGCGGACGGGAGCGGGCACGTCGATGGTCTGGCCGGTGATGAGTGCGTCACCGGTGCGCAGGGCGTTGCGGAGCCGGATGTCCAGAGGGCTGAGACCGCAGGCGGCGGCGAGCTTGTCCATCTGGCTCTCGTGGGCGAAGCAGGCCTGCACGACGCCGAAGCCGCGCATCGCTCCCGACGGCGGGTTGGTCGTGCGCACGCCGGTGGCCTCGACGTCGACGTTGGGGACGCGGTAGGGGCCACAGGCGAACCGCGCCGAGCAGGACACCGTGTAAGCCGAGGTGGAGGCGTAGGCACCCCCGTCGAGCAGGATGCGCCCCTCGACGGCCACGAGTTCTCCCTCGGCTGTGGCGTGGTGCCGGAACCACATCCTGGCGGGGTGCCGGTGGACGTGGCCGACGAACGACTCGTCGCGCTGGTAGATCATCTTGACGGGACGGCCGGTTCGCAGGGCCAGCATGCAGGCGTGCACGTGCATGGAGAGGTCCTCCCGGGCGCCGAACGCTCCGCCGGTGCCCGCAAGGTGCAGCCGCACGTCGTCCTCGCTCAGCCCCAGGCACGGAGCGACCTGCGCCAAGTCCTGATGAAGGCCCTGTGTGGCGACGTACAGGTCGATGCCGCCTCTGCCGTCGGGCACCGCAAGGCCCGACTCCGGACCCAGGAAGGCCTGGTCCTGGATCCCCACCTCGTAGGTGCCCTCCACGACCACCTCAGCGGAACCGTCGATGCTGCCGCGGCGGATCGGCACCGTGTGGATCACGTTGCCGTCGGGATGGATGGGCGCGGCGGTGGCGGCCGACTCCGGGTCGGTCAGCGCCGGTAGCGGTTCGTACTCCACGGTGATCGCCTCGAGTGCCATCTGGCACGTCTCTGCATGATCGGCGGCCACGACGGCGACCGGTTCACCCTCGTAACGCACGATGTCGGAGGCCAGGACCGGCTGGTCGGGGAGGGTCAATCCGTATGAGTTCCGCCCGGGAACGTCCTCGGCGGTGAGCACGGCGACCACGCCCGCGATCGTCAACGCCCTGGAGGTGTCGATGGACAGCAGGCGGGCGTGGGGATGGGGCGAGCGCAGTGTGCGCCCCCAGAGCATGGCGTCGGCGTGCAGGTCTGAGGAGAAGGCGAACACCCCGGTGACCTTGGGCACGCCGTCGGGGCGCGGCGCCGACTCGCCCACCCGCGAGGCCGGCCGCGGCGGCGCCAGGGTTGCCGCGGTCTGGTGCGCCCCGAGGACGGGGCGCACCGTCGTCACGTCTGCCTGTTCACCTACGCAGGCGCCAGGCTCGATCCTCGGCTCGGTGACGTCAATGGCCGTCGTTCCTCCCGGCTACCGGTCAGAGGTCGACGCCCTCGACGTTGGGCATGACCCAGAACATCGAGCGCAGATCCCCGACTGCCATCACCTCACCGTCAGCGAGGATCTCGTTGCCACCGATGTCCGACAGCGGGCCGGTATACACCTGGCCCGCACCGCTGGAGATCCGCTCGATCTCGGCCTCGACGATAGCCTTCTCGTCGTCGGAGAGTTGGTCGTAGAGCGGCCCCCACTCGGTGAGTGTGATGGCGCCGTCGTCCATGCTCAAGTACGAGAACTCGGTCTTGAAGTCGCCGTCGAAGATGGACTGGATGTAGCTCTCGATCTGCGGTCTCCAGTCGTACTCGGCGGTAACGACCGTCACGGTCGGTGCATAGGTGCTGGCGTCCACCTGCACGCCCGCGTAGGGCACCCCGGCGCTCTCGACGACCGGGCCGATCGCCGGGCTCGGCAGGCTCGTGGACATGAAGGTGACACCGGAGTCCACGAGGCTGCGCGCCGCTTGGCCCTGCAGGCTCGTGTCCACCCAGTCGTTGGTGAACACGACCTTGAGCGTGGCGGTCGGGTTGGTGAGCTGCATTCCGATGGCGAACCCGTTGATCGTCCGGATGTCGTAGGGGATGGCGAACGCGTCCACCCAACCGATGTCATCGCCGGGTTCGACCATCAGGCCCGCCACGACGCCGGAGATGTAGGCGCCGTCCTCGGGGGCGTTGACGTAGCCGGCGAAGTTGTCGAGGTCGCCGGGGTTGTCCCACTGGCTGGCGACGAAGTAGACGTCGGGGTTCTCGTAGGCCGCGGCGATCATCGGTTCACCCTGCTCGTAGCTCGTGCCCACGATCACGTCGATGCCCTCGAGGATTGCCGTCTCGATGACCGAGGTGATGACGTCGGCCCCCCAGAGGCTCTCCTTGAACGTCGTGGAGACGCGATCCCCGTAGGTCTCCTCGATCCCCATACGGGCGTTGTCGAAGGTCTGGGTCCAGCCGCCGTCGCGGGCGGGCCCCGAATACAGGAACAGGATCTCCAGCGGCTCGTCGTCCATCGCCGGTTCCTCGGCCGCGGGTTCCGGTGGCGGCGGCGGCGGCTCCTCCGGTGGCGGTGGCGGTGGTTCCTCGGGTGCGGCAGCGGGCGCCTCTGCCGGCTCCGGCGGTGGTGCGGGTGCGGGCTCGGGAGGAGCCGGGGCCGGCTCAGGTGCCGGCGCGGGTGCTGCCGTGGGCTCGGCGGCGTCGTCACCGCAGGCGCCTGCGATGAGTGTTCCGACGGCCAGAACCGCCAAGATGAGGAACAACCGGCCGGCGCTCGAGCGCCGGGCCTTTCGTGTCTTAACCGTCATGGTCTCTCCCCTTCCCCTCAAGGAATCCCGCCCGGCTTCCTCCGGCGAATCGCGAGAGAGCCGCGCATTGGCCTGACCATGCAGACTAGTAGGCCGAATTCATAAGTCAAGTACGGAAAGTCTAGCATTAGCACATGTCTTGCTTATGGTAAGTCGTCACGCCTCCTCTCTCGAGTACGGCTCACCGAGCGCTGCCGGCGCGTTGAGCCGCCCTCGAGCCCAGCCACTGGAGACCAGCACGACGGCCACGATCGTCAGGACGTACGGCAGCGAACTGAAGATCTCCGGCGGCAGATCGACGCCGCGCGCCTGCAAGGTGAAGCCGAGGCTGGTCACGATGCCGAAGAGGTATGCCCCCCCAAGCAGCAGGCCGGGTCGCCAGAAGGCGGTGATGACCAGGGCGATGGCGATCCATCCGGCACCGGCGGTGATGCCGTCGATCCAAGAGGGTTGGAGTTCGAGCGTGTAGTAGGAGCCGGCCACGCCGGCGAGAGCGCCGCCAACCATGGTGTGGCCGTAGCGGTAACGGGACACGTTGATCCCCATGGCGTCGGCGGAACGGGGATCCTCACCGACGGCCTGCAGGTGCAGGCCGGTCTGCGTGCGATAGAGGTAGAAGGCCACCAGCGCCACCAGGAGCCACGACACGTAGACCAGCGCGTTCTGTCCGAAGATCAACGGCCCCACGATCGGTGTTTCACTGAGACCCAGGACGTCGTAGGAGGGGAGTTCGTAGCGCGCCGACGGGCCGGCCAGTTCCCCGATGGCCGCCAGGTAACTCGAGAGCCCCGTGGATCCACCCAGGATCAGCAGTGCCAGACCGGAGACGACCTGGTTGGCCCGCAGCGTGACCACGGCGAACGCATAGAGCGTCGCCATAGCCATCCCGACCAGCGCGGCGATCAGCATGGCAAGGAGTAGAGCGAGCCAGCCGGGCCCCTCGAACGACTGGACGAACCAGAAGGCGGTGACGGCGCCCATGAGCATCATGGCCTCCACGCCGAGGTTCATGACCCCGCTGCGCTCGGCCAGCAACTCGCCCAGGCCTGCCAGGACCAGCGGCGTCCCGTAGAAGACGCCGGCCGCCAGCAGATCCACGAACAGCGACTCGTTCATGACTCTGCTCCGTGGTCGGCTTGGGTGGCGGAGATGTCGCCCGCCGCAGCCGCGTCAGGAGACTCGCCGGGTGGTGGCGCCCGAGTGGCGCTCCCGTCGCGCCGACCGATGACCACGCGGTAGCGGGCGCTCACCTCGCTCGCCGCCACCAGCAGCAGGATGATGCCCTGGTTCACGCCGATGAGCCCCAGCGGCAGGTCGGGCCCCTGGAGGTTGAAGCCGGCGTTGTTCAGAGCGCCCACCAGGATGGCGCTCACGACGATGGCGAGTGGGTGGTAGCGGACCAGCGCCGCCACGGCGATGCCGGTGTAGCCGAACACGGCCAGCTGCAGGTTCTTCGGCTCGAGACGGTGCGAGATGTCGCCGATCTGGCTGGCCCCCGCGATGCCGGCGAGGGCGCCGGACAGCAGCATGACCAGTATGAGCAGCCGGCCGGTCCGGATGCCCGCATAGCGGCCCGCCGCCGGGCTGTCGGCCGACACCCTCATCTGGAAACCGAACCGCGTGCTGCGCACCACGAACAGGAGCGCCAGCGCCAGCACCGCTCCCAGGATGAAGCCGAACGGCACGACGACGGTCGTGCCGTACTGCGGCCAGAAGGCCTCTTCCGCCAAGGTCTTGGCTCGCGGGAAGACCCGCGCGCTCTGCGTGGACAGGTCGCGCCAGTAGGACGTCGAATCGAAGATCAGGTAGAAGAGGATCAGCGGCGCGATGTAGTTCAGCATCAGCGTCGTGAGGACCTCGTTGGTGTTCAGGTAGACCCGCAACAGCGCGGCGATTGCTGCCCACAGGCAGCCTCCGACGATGCCCGCCAGGATCATCAGGGTCATGACGGTGGTGAGACTCTGCCCGCCGAAGTACGTGCCCGCGGCGGCCGCCAGCATGGCGCCGATCATCAACTGGCCGTCGGCGCCGATGTTCCACACCTTCATGCGGAACGTGACGGCCGCGGCGAGCCCCGTCAGCAGCAGCGGCGTGGCGGCCACGAGCGTGTTGGAGAACGCTCCGGGGTTGGTGAAGGCCGCCCGCACCATGCGCTGGTAGATGTCGATGGGATCGCGGCCGCTGGCCCACAGCACCAGCGCGCCGATGGCGAGGGCCGCGATCACCGCAATCGGCGGTGTGGCCGGACCCAGCCAGCGCGGCGGTTTCAGCCGCCGTTCGAAGTGGATCTCAGGAAGCCACCGCACCGGCGTCCTCCAGCGCGCCGCCCATCATCAGTACCCCGACCTGCTCGGCGTCGGCGCCGTCTCCTTGGATCACGCCCTGGATCCGGCCGCGGGAGATGACGGCGATCCGATCCGCCAGGTCGAGGATCTCGCCGAGGTCCTCGGAGATCATCAGGATGGCCGCGCCGCCGGCGGCCGCTTCGAGCAGGAGCGTGCGAATGGATTCCATCGCCGACACGTCCAGCCCCCGTGTCGGCGTGGCGACGACCAGCACCTGTGGCTCCGAGGAGATCTCCCGTGCCAGCAGCACCTTCTGGGCGTTCCCTCCCGAGAGCTGCCGGACCAGGGAGTTGGCGGTGCCCTTCACGTTGAACGCCTCCAACAACTGCTGCGTCCGGGCCATGATCCGGGACTTGACGAGGAACGGTCCGCGCCTCAGTTGCCGCTGCCGGTAGGACTTCAGCACACAGTTGTCGGCCACGGTCAGCCCCGGCGCCAGACCGGTGCCGATGCGATCCTCGGGGACGTAGGCGAGGCCGCGGTCCGAGGCGGCACGCGGATCGCCCGGCGGCAGCGGCTTCCCGCGCAACCGAACCTCCCCGCCGGTGCGCTTGCGCAGCCCGGCGATCACCTCGCCGAGAGCCACCTGGCCGTTCCCGGCGACGCCGGCGACCCCGAGGATCTCCCCGGCTCGTACCGACAGCGTGATCTCCCGCAACACCGGTGTGCCGTCCGCGTCGACTGCGCTGACGTCACGCAACTCGAGCGCCGGTTCGCCCTCGCCCAGCGGCTGGGACCGCGAGCGTCTCGAGAAGGCGATGTCGCGCCCGACCATCATCCTGGCCAGGCCCCGCGCATCCACGCTCGTCGTGCGGAGGTTCGCCGAGCCGGAGACGCGGCCCTGGCGCAGCACGGTGACCCGGTCGCAGAGAGCCGACACCTCGTCGAGCTTGTGGGAGATGAAGATGACGGCCTCACCCTCGGCCGCCATGCGCCGGAGCGAGACGAACAGTTGCTCGGCCTCCTGGGGGGTCAGCACCGACGTCGGCTCGTCGAGGATCAGCGTGCGCGCACCCCTGTAGAAGGCCTTGAGGATCTCGACGCGCTGGCGCTCGCCGACCGACAGGCGCGAGATCACCGCTCGCGGGTCGACGCGCATGTCATAGCGCTCCGCGGCACGGGCCACCTCGTCCTCCACCTGCCTGCGGTTGAAGACTCGCCGGCCGTCGCGGTGCCATCCCAGGACCACGTTCTCCGCCACGGTCATCGACGAGACGAGGCTGAAGTGCTGGTGAACCATGAAGATCCCGGCGTCGTAGGCGTCGGCAGGGGATCGGAAGCTGACAGGGTTCCCGCCCACGAGCACCTGGCCGGCGTCGGGACGGTAGAGGCCGGTGAGGATCTTGCACAGCGTGGTCTTGCCCGAACCGTTCTCGCCGAGCAGCGCATGAACCTCGCCGCGATCGGCGTCGAAGTCCACGCCGTCGTTCGCCACGACTCCGGGGAAGGCCTTCGTGATGCCCCGGGCCGACACATCATGGCGGTCTTGTGCCCGCGCTCCGGCGGCGCCTTCAGTCGTCACTGCCGTAACCCCCGGTCGGGCAGTGCTCCCCGATCACGTAATCCGGGCATTCCTGCCGACCCCCCGAGGACATCAGCGGGACGTCAGGAGGTCAGCGGCCAGGTCTGCGATGACCCGGGCGGCGCCCTCGAGTTGTCGCACCTCGACCCTCTCGTTGGCACAGTGGCACTCCGCCACGTTGCCGGGTCCGAAGTTCACCGCTTCGATGCCCGCGTCGTTGACGAGGTTGCGCACGTCGCTGGAGAACGGGGCGCCGTAGACCACTCCGGGTGTGCCGGTGACCCTCTCAACGCTGTGGACCAGCCGTTGAACCAGGGCCGACTCGACGGGAATCTCCGCGGGCTCGAAGCGGTTGTAGGCCACCGTTACCTCGACGCCCACCTCTGAGCCGGCGGGCCGGGCAGCGAGGATGCGCTCGGTCACCTCCTGCACCTCGCGCTCGATGGTCTCGCCCGGGACGAGGCGGCGGTCCACGAACAACTCCACCGAGTCCGAGACGGCGTTGGGGGTGACCCCGCCCTGGACCACTGTCGGGGTGCAAGAGCCCGCGCCCAGCAGATGGTGGCGACGTTGCTCAACGTCGCCGCGGTAGCCCTCGAGGGCCTGCAGCACCCACAGAAGCCCCCACGTCGGGTTGACGCCCAGATGGCTGCGGCTGGCATGGATGGATCGTCCCTGCAGGCGGATCCGCAACGGCAGCAGGCCCCGCGTGGCCGCGGCGATGCGCAGGTCGGTCGGCTCGGTCACGATTCCGTAGTCGCCGGTGTAGCCGGCCTCCAGCAGCGACAGCGTTCCAGGTTCCGCACGTTCCTCCCCGACCGCGAAGTGGAGGACGAGCGACCCCTCGAGCCGGTCGAGTTGGGCGGCGAGGTGGTGAGCCACACCGATCTGGGTGGCCAGTCCGGCCTTCATGTCGCAGGTACCGCGCCCGTACATGAACCCGTCGCGCACCTCGGCGCCGAAGGGGTCGGTCGTCCATTCGGACTCGTCGTCGATCGGCACCGTGTCCAGGTGGCCGTTCAGGATCAGCCGGGGTCCGTCGTCCCGGCCGCGCAGGATGGCGCCCACCGAATGGCGACCCGGTAGCGACTCGACGAGTTCGGCCTCCACCGGCGTGCCCGCGAAATGCTCCACGACACGGCTAGCCACGTCGGACTCGTAGGCGCCGGGGTTGGTGCTGGGGATCCGCACCAGGTCGGCGAGAACCTCGGCGAGGTAGCCGGCCGAGAGCGGGTCCCGCCCGTCCGGGTGCGCAGGCGCCCCCCGCGGTGTCGTGGTGCTCATGGGTGGTGGTCCTTCCCCGCCGGCTCCCGCGTGAGACCCCGAACGTGGTCGTCGACCTGCCGGTGGAGGCTCGCCGCCTTCTCCTGGTCGCAGAACGCGGCGTCGATGGCCCTCCGCGTGGCGGCCGCCACCTCTCCCAGGCCCCAGCCGAGGGAGCGGCTCACTTTCTCGAACTCGCCGCTCAGCGTCACGTTCATCGCCTTCGGGTCGTCGGAGTTGATCGTGACCGGCACACCGGCCGCCATGAGCGGCCCGACGGGATGGTGATCCACGTCGGGGTACAGCCCGGTGATGACGTTCGACGTGGGGGTCACGTTCAGCGTGACGCCGTTCGCCGCCAGGTGCTCGACCAGTCTCGGGTCCTCGATCGATCTCACGCCGTGATCCACGCGGTCCAGGTGCAGGTGTTCAAGCGCGTCCCACACCCCGTCGGGTCCCGAGGACTCCCCGGAGTGTGCCGTCCGCCCGAGGCCCAGTTCGGCGGCGCGGGCGTAGACCTCGGTGAACTTCGGCGAGGTGCGTCCCAGGAGTTCCTCATTGCCGTCGAGGCCGAGGCCAACTACGCGGGACGGGCCACTGGTTCCGAGCCACTCCACGAGCCCCATGGCCCATTCGGCTGACTGCTCCCGGCTGATGGAGGGTGTGAGCCGGCAGTCGGCGTGGCCGTCGCGGTGTGCCCGCTCGAAGCCGGCCGCCAGCGCTTCGATGAGCGGCTCCCGGCGCAGGTGCGGCCAGTAGCGCGGACCGCAGAGCACTTCGGCGTAGACGATCCCGTCGGCGCGCAGTTGGGCCGCCGCGTCGTAGGCCAATCGTTCGGCGATCTCGGTGGTGCGCAGCAGGTCGCACCACCACTCGTAGACGTCCAGGAAGTCGGCGAGCGTCGAGTAGACGAACAACGACTCGGCGGGCCGGAGCATCGGAACACCGAACTCGGCGGCAAGTTCCTCGATCCGCTCGGCGCTCAGGCAGGCCTCGACGTGGATGTGCAGCTCTACCTTGGGGAACGTCCGGATGGCGTCGATCCCCGGTGCCATGGCTCCGTCGGGTGTCGTCATCGCTCTGCTCCTCGGTGTCGCGTGTGCCGGTCTCGGGGCGGGCTAGCCGCCCGGCAGGACCACTGCGTGGGCTGGCAGGGTCGGTGTCGGCCCACGGCCGAGGAGTTCGACGAAGGCGGCCGCGGGCGCCGAGAGGGCTGAGCGCGCGAAGACGGTGAGTTCCCAGGCGACGGGGGGATCCAGCGCGCGCGCGGTGTGGGCGAGTTCCTCCGGCACGTTGGCCGACGGGACCAGCACCGCGCCGAGACCCGCCGCCGCCAGACGCACTGCCGCCTGCACCTGGGAGGTGAGCACCGCCTTGCGTGGACGGAAACCGGCAAGGGCGCACGCTGTGGCGACGTAGTCGGACAGGCCTTGTGAGGGTTCGTAGAGGATCCAGTTGCGGTCCGCCAACTCCCGCAGCGCCACCGGGCCGTCCCCGTTGGCGAGGGCGTCGTTCGGTGGCAGCACAACGACGAACTGCTCCCATCCCAGGGAGACGACCGGTCCGGACCAGTTCGGCGGCCGGACCCCGATGGCCAGGTCGCCGACCCCCATCGCAACTGACTCGTTCATCGTCGCCTGAAGCGCGAACTCGTGGAGCTGGATGGCCACCTGCGGGTGCTCCTCCTGCCAAAGGCGGAGCGGGTCGATCAGCATCGAGTCCACCAGCGTGGGCAGCGTCGCCACCTCCAGGACGCCCACGTCGAACCCGGCGATGGTCCTGGCCTGCCGGGTGAGCCGGTCCGCCGCGGCCAGCGCCCCTCGGGCATCGCCCAGCAGGGCGCGGCCCAGCGGAGTGGGCTGCACGCCCCGGCGCAGCCGCTCGAGCAGGCGGCTCCCGAAGAACTCCTCCAGTGCCCGCAACTGTTGGGACAGCGCCGGCTGCGAGACGCCGAGCCGCCGCGCTCCCGCGGTCACCGATCCCTCATCCACGACCGTCACCCAGGCCCGCAGATGCCGGAGATTGACGGCTTCGGTCTCCGACTTCGCTGCTATTAGCGTTTGCTTATCGTTCACATCGGAATTGTGTCCTTGAATAATGTCACTGTCAAGCATACGCTGCACCATTGACCACATCCGATGACGAGGAGGGGGCCACATGTGCGGAGTGGACGACACTGCACTCGCTGAGCAGATCGCGGGCCTCGAGGTAGCTCTCGACGCCGTCGAAGAGACCGTGGACATCGAGTTGCAGCCCGAGCCGCTGTTCGAGAGGAACGGCCACCAGGTCTCCAAGAGTCCGTGGGGTCCCGACGACGAGATCGGGCGGCTCAACTGGGTGACCCCCGAGTCCGTGGGGGCGATCATGGCCCGGCTCAACGGCACCAAGGTCTTCGATCTCTCCGTGGAGTACTGGTCGGGCATGCCGTCATGGACCGAGGCGGGCGATCCCCCGTTCAGCATCTGGATGACCCACACGCCCAGCGGGTCGATCCTCGACGGGCGCTCCGGCTACGGGCCCGAGATCCACAAGGAGTACGCCTACTCGGGCGACTCCATCTCGATGTACACCCACTGCGGCACCCACATCGACACGCTCAACCACATGGGGTATTACGAGACGTTCTGGAACGGCTGGACCCAGGACGAGCACCTCGGTTCCATGGTCTGGACCAAGGGCGGCACCGACCGCTTCCCGCCGATCATCGCCCGGGGCGTGCTGTTGGACGTGGCCGCCATGCACGGGGTGGACATCCTCGAGCCCCACTACGAGGTCGATTCGAAGGACCTGCAGGAGACCGCCCGCAAGCAGGGTGTGGAGTTGCGCAAGGGCGACGTGGTGCTGCTGCGCACCGGGCGCATGAACATGTGGCCCTCGATGGACTACCTGTCGGCCTCGCCGGGGATCAACGTCGACGGCGCCCGCTGGCTCTGCGAGGAGGCCGGGGCGATGTGCATCGCCGGCGACAACATCGGCCTCGAGCCCCAGCCCTACTACGGCCAGTACGCCCCGGTGCACTGCTACATGTTCGCCACCGCTGGCGCTCAGATCATCGAGGTCTGCAACATGCAGGAGATCGCCGCGGAGCAGGTCTACGAGTTCGCGTTCCTGGGCTTCCCGATGCGGATCCGCGGCGCCACCGGCGCCCCCATGCCGTCGGTCGCCGTCCCGCTGCGCTGAGGCCATGCTCAAACTCAAGCGCCTCGACAACATGGACATCGTCGTGAACGACTTCGCGACGATGGTCGACTTCTACCGGAACGTGCTGGGCCTGCCGCTGCACCCGCACGGCTACGAGCCCACCAAGGGCTGGGCCATGTTCATGTGCGGCGACGTGGACCTGGTGCTGCTCTCGGTGCCCGACGCCGACCGCGGCGAGCGCCAACGCACGGCCAACTACAACGAGGACCCGGCCGGGGTGCACTCCTTCGCCGCGGAGGTGGACGACATCGACGAGGCCATCGCCGCACTCGACGAGCACGGCATCACGTGGGCGGGCGAAACGAACATCTACGGCGCCGGCGCGTTCCTCGAGGAGATTCCCGGCGACGACTTCGACGGGATCTGGTACCGGTTCCGCTCCTTCTACGACCCCGAGGGAAACGTGATGCACATCTGCGAGGTGCATCCCCCCGCGGGGTTCGACCGCACCGCCGCCGGGAGGTCGTGACATGGGCGGGCTGCCGCGCCTGACCTTCTGCCTCACGGTCGGGATGGATGCCCTGTCGCTGTGGATCACCTCGTTCCGCAGCACCAACGCCAGCATGATCTCCCGAGGCGAGATGGAGATCCCCGGCACCCACCGGGTGCTGGAACTCCTCGACCGCTACGAGATCCGCTCGACGTTCCTGGTGCCGGGACACACGGCGCTGGCCTATCCGGACCTCATCAGGGAGATCGTGGACCGGGGCCACGAACTCGCCTACCACGGCTGGATGCACGAGGACGCCCGAGACTTCGACGTGGCCGGCCAGCGCCTCATCATCGAACGTGGACTGGAGGCACTCGACCTGGTCGCCGGTGTGCGCCCCCGTGGCCACGTGTCCCCGGCCTGGAACATGAGCGAGCACACCATCGCGCTCATCGAGGAGTTCGGCTTCGACTTCGACGGGAGCCGCATGTCGACCGACATGATGCCGGTCTACGTGCGCAAGGGGGACCGCTGGCTCACCGACGGCGCCTACCAGTTCGGCGAGCTGACCGACATCGTGGGCATCCCGGTGGCCTGGCCGATGGACGACGTGCCGATCTTCGAGTTCGTGTGGGGGCAGATCCCCGGCCTGGCGCCCCCGTCGGTGGCCGAGGAGATGTGGACCGGCGAGTTCGACTACGCCTACGACCACTGCCCCGGCGGCGTCTACAACCTCACGATCCACCCGCAGGTCATCGGGCGCGGCTCGCGGCTGCGGATGCTCGAGCGGGTGGTGAGCCGGGCCGCTGAGCACTCCGACGTTGTCTTCTCGCGCCAGTCCGAGTACGTGGACGCCTGGCGCGCCCTCAACCCACGGGAGCAGTGGCGGGCGCAGAACCCCGAACTCGCCGGTGACGGCTCGATCAGGGCGCTCCCGTCCATGGCCGACACCCAGGAGTGAGCGCGGCGACCACCCGCCGAGTCCTCGTCACCGGCGGGACCGGCGCCATCGGGGGCGCCGTCGTCGAGCGGCTCCGAGCCGAAGGCGCCGAGCTGGCGTTCAGCGGGCGGAACCTGACCCGCGGTACGGAGTTGGCCGGCCGCACGGGTGCGACGTTCGTTCCGGGCGACGTCAGGGAGTCCGGCGCGGTTTCTGCGATCGTCGCTGAGGCGCTCGGGGTGCTCGGCGGCCTCGACGGGTTGGTGCTGGCCACCGGGGTTCTCCACCGGTCGCCGCTGTCGGAGACGACCGACGCCGCCTGGGACGCACTGATCGAGACGAACGTCGTCGCCCCCGTCCTGTTCGCCCGCGCCTGCCTGGATGCCCTCAGCGACGGTGGCGGCGCGATTGTTGCGATCGCCTCGGGTGTTGCCGACTGGCCCGAAGCCGAACTCGGCGCGTACTCGGTGTCCAAGCGGGCGCTGCTGTGGATGACGCGGATGCTCGCCGTGGAGGGGGCGAGCCGCGGCGTCAGGGCCAACGCCGTCTGTCCTGGTCACACGGCCGTCGGCATGAGTTCGGTCGTGAACGGCGCGGATCCGCTGGAGCGCCCGCCGCCGGTGCCCCCCTCGGGTGGCCACGCGACCGCGGCCGAGGCTGCCGAGGGGGTCGGCCTGCCGCCGCCGACGCAGGGCCTGCCGCCGACGGGGCGTTGTGCCACCGCGGCCGAGGTCGCCGAGGCGGTGGCGTACCTGCTGTCCGACGCCGCCGCGGGCAGCACCGGTGCGGCGCTGTCGGTGGACGGGGGGATGCTGGCCGCGCTGCGCGCGGCGCGGGTGCGGCAATGAGCAGCGAGCTGCGCGGGCGGACCGCGCTCGTCACGGGCGGCACGTCGGGCATCGGCCGGGCTGTCGTCGAGCACCTCGCCGAGACGGGGATGCGAGTGGCCTTCTGCGGCCGAGACGCCGGTCGCGGCGCCGCAGTCGCCGCCGCGACAGGGGCCTCGTTCGTTCGCACCGACGCCGCGGATCGTGATGACTCCGACCGGGGCGTACAGCAGGCCCTTTCGTCCCTCGGCGGGGAACTCGACCTGTTCGTGGCGTGCGCCGCGATGATCTTCGCCGCGCCGCTGGCCGACACACCCGAGCACGTCTTCCGTGAAGTCGTCGAGGTGAACCTCACGGCCACTTTCCGGTACTCCCGCGCCTGCTTCGAGATGATGCGCAGGCAGGGACGCGGCGTCATCGTCCATGTCGTCTCCGACGCCGCGCTCCGCGGGATCCATCACATACCCGCCTACTCCGTCACGAAGGCCGGCGTCCTGGCGCTTTCGGAGACGCTCGCCGCCGAGGCCGCGCCGCACGGTGTCCGGGTGAACGCCATCTGTCCCGGCGCGGTCTTCCCCGGCATGCAGACGACACCTGCGGGCTACGAGCACCACGCCGAGGACGCCTCGACGTGGGGGCCCGCGCCGTCGGGTCGTCACGGGACGGGCAGGGACGTGAGCGGTGCCGTCCTCTGGCTTGCGAGCGACGCGGCCGCGCACGTCAGCGGCGCGACCCTCCGCCTCGACGGAGCCGCCGGCGTGGCCACACGGGGCGTCTCCCGTGCCTGAATCGGCCGTCGACCGGCTCGCAGTGGCGCTGGCTCGCCTGGAGGAGACCGAGCCACTGGTCCACGCATACGTCCACGTGGACCGCGCCGGGGCTGTCGCAGCGGCGCGGCTGGTCGACGACGGCGAGGTCAGCGGACCGCTGGCCGGTCAGCCGTTCGCGGTGAAAGAGGTGATCTCGGTCGCCGGCCTGCCCGCGGCCGGGGGGTCGCGGGCGTTCGCCGCGCACGTCGCGGACTTCGACGCGACCGTGGTGGAGCGGCTGCGCCGCGCGGGAGCGGTCCTCCTCGGCACGCAGGTGTCCCACGAACTCACCTGCGGGCTCGACGAGCCCCCCACGCGCAACCCCTGGGCGCTGGACGGCTACCCGGGCGGATCCAGCGCCGGCGGTGGCGCTTCGGTGGCCGTGGGTTCGGCGGCGTTCACCCTCGGCACCGACGCGGCAGGGTCGGTCCGCATCCCCGCGGCGATGACCGGCGTCGTCGGCCTCAAGCCCTCTGCCGGCCTCGTCAGCAACCACGGAATCGTCCGCCACGCCACGGCGCCGTCGATCGACAACGTGGGGATCTTCGCCCGGTCCACCACAGAGGTTTCTGAGGTCCTCGAGGTGATCGCCGGAGCGGACCCCGCCGACGCCGCGACCTGCTGGGAATCGGGCGACGCCGGAGTTGCCGCAGCGGCCGGAGTGCCGGGAAGCCTCGACGGCCGGCGACTCGGCACCCTCGGCGACAGCACGCGCGCCGCGCTCGACGCGAGGACACCGCCCGAGAGCGACGTGTGGGACGCCTTCGAGTCGGCGTGTGATGTCTTTGGGCGCCTGGGAGCGGTGCTGGTGCCGGTGGAGATCCCGGCGTTCGAGGCGGCGCCCGATGCGATCTCCACCTTCTTCGCCACCGAACTGGTCGCCGCCCACCGACACCTCTTGGAGGGTCGCGCCGCTGGTTATCACCCTGGCGTTCTCGAGATGCTCGTGGGGGCGCTGTCGATCCCGGTGAGCCAGGTCGCCGAGGCGGTCGAGTTCCGCGGCGGGTTGCGAGGCGAGGTTCTGGGGGCATTCGCCGATGCCCGCCTCGATGCGCTGGTCACGCCCACGACGCCCCGGGTGGCGATGCCGCTGGCTTCCTTCGATCCCGCCACCGAACTGGGGACTCTCATTCCCTACACGTGCCCGTTCAACCTGACGGGCCAGCCCGCGGTGAGCGTGCCGTGCGGTTTCTCGGCCTCGGGGCTGCCCATCGGATTGCAGTTCGTCGGCGCGCCGTTCGAGGATTCTGCTGTACTGGCCGTCGCGGCGGCCTACGAGTCGGCCACCAGGTGGTACGAGCACCAACCGGAGGTTCCCTGATGTCCGCAGCGATCGAGCACCTGAACGAGACGGACGAACGCCTGCTGCGCAGGTCGATAGCACTCTCGGCGCAGGCGGTGGCGAGAGGGAACCTGCCGTTCGGAGCGTTGTTCGCAGACACGGACGGCAACATCCTGCTCGAGGCCGAGACGACGGGCAGCACGGGCGGCAACATCCTCTACCACGCCGAGACCAACCTGATGCACGAGGCAATGAGTGCCTTGACGGCCGAGGAGCGAGCCTCCGGCACCCTCTACTCGAGCTGCGAACCGTGTCCCATGTGCGCCGGCACCATCTACTGGGGCGGCGTCAGGCGGGTCGTTTTCGGACTCGGTGAGCGAGAGTTGGCCGAGATCGCCAAGGCGCAAACGACGACGCCGGTCGCTGTCTTCGGCGGTTGCCGGCTGATCCTGGAGCGCGGCGCCGTCGAGATCCAGGTGCTCGGACCCCACCTCCAAGCAGAGGCGGCTGCTCCGCACGAGGGGATCTGGGTCGACTGAGCGGAGCCCCTTCCGGCGGCCTGCCCGCCGTGCTCAGACGACGGTGACGTCGATGGTGTGCCAGCCGGTGGCACCGTCGGGTGCCGGTGGGCGGATCTCCGAGGTCTGGGTGTATCCCGTTCCGTCGGTGGCGCGGCAGCGGATCTGGTAGCTGCCGGGGCGGGCGTCCCAGGCGTACACCCACTGGCGCCAGGAGTTGACCGACATGTTGTTGCTCAAGTCGGCGTTGACCCACGGCCCGTTGCCGACCTGCACCTGGACCCCTTCGACGCTCTTCGTCGGCGCCCAGGCCACGCCGGCGACGGCCACCCTGCCGGCCCGGACCCGTGCGCTGTTGCGGGGCACGTCGATGCGGGACTGCGTCTTGATGGGGCCGCGCTTGGCCCAACCCCGCGGCACCCAGTACGAGTCGAATCCCTCCCAGGTGGTGAGCCGGATCTCCTCCAGCCACTTGGTGGCCGACACGTAGCCGTAGAGGCCGGCGATCACCAGCCGGACCGGGAACCCGTGCTCGCGGGGCAGCGGCTCGCCGTTCATGGCGACCGCCACGAGCGCCACGCGGCCGTCGAAGGCGTACTCGGTGGGGAAGCCGGAGTTCCAGTTGTCCACCGAGCGACCCACGATCTGGGTGGCGCCCCGCTGGACACCGGCTCGGTTCAGCACGTCGGCCAGGGGCACGCCTCGCCACACCGCGTTGTCCACGAGATTCCCGCCGACCCGGTTGGAGACACAACTCAGGGTGACCGGGGTCTCCACGAGTCCCATGTCGATGAGTTCGGCGAAACTCATCGTGTACGGTCGGTCGACCATGCCGGAGATGGAAAGCTCCCAACCGTTCACATCCACCGACGGCACCACGATGGCGGTGTCGATGCGGTAGAAGTCCGAATTCGGCGTGACGATGGGCGAGATGCCGGTCACGGTGTTGTCGTAGTAGCCCGCCCGGTTCCGCTGAGGCGCCGGTGCCCGGGTTGTGGGTGGCGGAGGCGGTGGTGCCGCCTGGGTCGTGGGCGCCACCGCTTCGGTGGTCGTCGGGGCGCTCCGCTCGCCCGGATCGATGATCGGTTGGGCGCCTGCGCCGGGTTCGGGGGCTTGGGTAGTGCCGGGGGCGGCCCCCTCAGCGGTCGTGGCTGCGGCTTGCGTTGTCGGGACCGAACCGTCCCCGGTGTCGGCGGGAGCCGGAGCGGCCACCTCGGTCCCGTCGACTGCGGTCGTAGTCGGGCTGGTCTCGGCGGGCGCGGCGGTCGTCGGGCTCGTGCCGGCAGCGTCCTCGACGACGGTGGATGATCCGTCGGCCGCGGGCGCGATGGTGTCCCCGCCGGGCCCGCTGGTCGGCTTGGTGGTGCCGGCGTCCGCCGGTACCGGGGCGGGACCATTTCCCGCCGTGGTAGGCGTCGTGCCGCCTGCGAGCGTGGTGGTCGGAGTGCCGGCCCCGCCGACGTCGGTTCGTACCTCCGCGGTGTCCAGCAGATCCGCCACGCTGGCCCGGCCCGCCTCCACGTCGCCGCGGCGGCCGGCCAGGTAGCGACCCACGCCGCTGGCCGCCAGGGCACCCACTGCGGTGGCACCGGCGGCGGTGAGGAACCAGCGCCTACCGGTCTCGTTCAGGTACGGGTGGGGCTGGCGGGGCTTGACGTCGTCAGCGGCGACCGGCGAGATCGGCGAGATCAGGCGCAGCATTCCCCACAGCGCTCCGCCCCCGATCACGACCGCCAGGGCGGCAGTCAGCACAGCCATCGGTGTCGAGGCGGTCGCGTTGACGTTGGCGGCCAGGCCTCCCAGGGTTCCGAAGGCGGCGAAGACGACGAAGATCACCCAGCGATGGCGCCGCGCCGCGATGCCGGTGAGCACCCCCAGCACGAGCGTTGCCGCCAGCACGCCGTAGAACAGCAGCGGCTTCTGGGCCGACCCGAAGGTGTCGATGCTCCAGCGGATGACGGCCCCCGGGACGAAGCGGCTGTCCACGATGGCGTCGGAGACGCCCAGCACCAGCGACGGCACCCGGTCGGTGATCCCCGAGATCAACTCCCCGACGGCGATCGCCGCGCCAGCGCTCAGCAGCCCTGCGAGCGCGGCCCACGGGACCGTCGAACCCGGCCGGGGCCGAAGCCGGGCCAGGCGGCTCCCCCGGTGGTCGACGGCGGCCTGTTGATCGTCGGAGAGATCAGCGGACATGTCCCACCTATCGCTGTGGTCGTCGTGCCTGCCTCCCAGTCTGGCAGGCAGTTGAAGCAGGAGAACTCCACCCCAGCCCGAGCGTACGCTGGTCGGGCGACGGCGGTGCCCCGCGGTGCGACCGGGCGCTCGCTGCCTTCGTGCCGGCCGCCGGCCGCTCCGGGGAATCCGATTCCCAGGTGCCCTTCGATGCGGGCCACGGCGCCCCGCAGGTCCGTGACCTGCTCGAGCATCTCGTCCTGGCGCTTGAAGCCGTCTCGCATCTCGCGGTGCAGGAACTTGAAGGCGGCGAACACGCCGCCGAGGCTGGTGCCGAGGATCGACGCCCAGGCGATGATGAACTCGAGTTGGCTGATCTCCATTGCGCCGCTTCCCTCCTCCGGGCTGGATCGCCCGGCTAGTCGCCTCAGGGGGAAGCCGGCTCTGATCGTACCACCGGCGACCGCCCAGCCTGGCCGGCAGAGCCGAGCGGACCCATTGCACCCCATGTGCAGATAGAGTACGCTCTTCGCAGTAAAGCGACGCCGTGAGGGGTGTGCGTGCCTCTAGCCTACGAGGAGCAAACGATGCTTCTGCGCTTCGAAGTCGGCAATCATCGCTCGATCTGTGAGCCGGTCGAGTTGTCCATGATCGCGATGGACAAGGATCGCGCCGCGGCCCGCCAGATTGAGGACTTCGACGAGCGGGTCCTGACTGTTGCTGGAATCTACGGCGCTAACGGCTCCGGCAAGACCAACCTCATCGACGCGCTCGCGTGGCTATCGCATGCGGTCGGATGGTCGTTACGAAATTGGGAGGACGAGATCCCCAGTGATCCGTTCAGCTTCGCTCTTGGGTCACCGCAGCCGTCGTACTTCGGGATAGAGCTAGTCGTCAGCGGCGTGCGGTACCGCTACGAGTTGGAGGTAGACGTGTCCCGGGTCGTATTCGAGGCGCTGTATAGCTATCCGCGGCAGCGCCGTCGCACGCTATTCGAGCGCGATGGCGACAATCTGGCGTTCAGGCGCGGCACGCGCTTCACCGCTGGCGGACGCGAGCTGATCACGCCGACAACATTGGCCATGTCCGTCGCCAGCCGACTCACCGAGGAGATCGATGCGGTGGCCCGTTGTTTGTTCGGCATCAACTTTGTCGGCCTCTGGCCTCGGGCGTTCATGGGTAGTGAGGCTCGACTGTTCCGAGCCAACCTCCGCTGGACACTCCGCGGCTGGGACGATTTCCTGGCCGACGTGTTTGACGACGCGTCATCCCCGAGTCACCACGATGGTGACACGCACGCGAGGAAGAGCCGCACGCAGCATCGCGATCTGGCGCTCTCAATGCTGTTGTTCGCGGACCTGGGGGTCCAGGGAGTGGAGGTGGTGAACGAGGCTCCGGGTCGCGGCGGTCGCAGGCTGAGGCTTCTGCACGACGTTGCCGGTGACCAGCATCCTCTGGAACTCGGTGAAGAATCCGACGGGACCATCGCCTGGCTCGGCTTGATCCCCGAACTGCTTGGAGTGTTACAGAACGGTGGCCTTCTCGTGGTCGACGAACTCGACGCGAGCCTTCACCCGGTGATCTCCGGCAAGCTCGTGGAGATGTTCCAAGATCCCGCGACCAACGACCGCGGTGCTCAGATCATCTTTACTACGCACGACACGAGCCTGCTCCGTCGCCTGAACCGCGACGAAGTCTGGATCACATCCAAGCGGCGCGACGGCAGCACAGAGCTGACAGCGCTGTCTGATTTCCGCAGTACTAGCGTCCGGCGTTCCACGAACCTCGAGCGCGGCTACCTGGAAGGTCGCTTCGGCGGAATCCCGGTAGTAGACGAGTACCGAGTCCGCGAGGCCTTGGGCGTCACGCCCCGAGACTGAGCATGGCAACCCGCCGACGAGGCGAAAGGCCGCTGAGGCGCCGCGCTCCGCAGCGCGATGAGCTGGCACGTTTCGTCATCTTTTGCGAGGGCACGCTGACTGAACCGCTGTATCTGGAGGCGTTTGCCTCCCTCGAGACGGTTCGCGATGTCGCGACACTGGACATTCGTGGGATGGGATGCGATCCTCGCAGACTGGTCGAACACGCCAAAGAAGCGAAACGTCTCGAACGCCGTCAGCAGACCGGTTCTACGAGCTACTGGTGCGTGTTCGACGTGGAAGCGCCCAAGCCGCATGCCCGGCTGAGCGATGCGGTCCAGATGGCTCGCGACAACGACATCAGCGTGGCGATCTCCAATCCCTGCTTCGAATTATGGCTGTTACTCCATTACACCGACCACGACCGTTGGATCGACAACGACGACTGCCGAGGCCTCCTTCGTCAATTCGACAACTCGCAGGGAAAGCGCCTTGTCGGCGATGTCTACATGTCACTGCGACACCAAGCCATCAAGCGGGCCAAACGGCTTGCGACACTGCACGCCAGCGCTTCCCGGATGCACCCCAAGGACAATCCGTCCTCGAGCTTGTACCGCGTCTTGGAAGCTATCGATCAATCGAACTCCAGCAATAGCGACGCTTCGGACGTTAGCGGGCAGTGAGTCCACCGATGGAGGCGTCCAGCACAGCGGCTCAGCGCTATCGTCCGGATCAAGGAGATGAGCGGCGCAGTCGCGAGCGTGGAGGAGGTGGCACCCGCCCCAGTCTCGAGACGCTGGAGCGACGTCCGAAGTGCGCCGCTCCGTCGTGTGCGGACCGCCAGTCGGCTGTGAGTTCTCCGTCTGCTGCCTTCTGCTGCAGATGCCCGAAGCGCACTCTTCGGTCGCCGCTCTTGGCGTCCGCCTTGAACGCTGTCATGTACAGATCGGTGCCGCCCCGACTCGTGAGATCCAGTTTGAGTTGGGTCTGCTGCTCGACGGCGGTGGCTGCTTTCTGCACGGCTTCCCGGTAGTGGCCGTTGTCCCAGAGGTCCGTCGCGGCGTTCCAGACCCACGGATGCAACTGCGATGCTGCGAGCTTTGGCCCCGGCGGGGCGAAAATATCGGCGTGCCTGGCCCGGTTCTCGAGGATGCCGATAAGGCGGACCACCCAGCGGACTCGGTTGGACCATGACCACGTGCCAGACACGAATGCGCCGTGGCTTGGTGGGGTGTGCCTCTTCGGATCGGACTCGACCTCGGCCGCGATCTGTTCGATCAGCGGTTCCAGTTCCGCGAGTCGGTCGGCGGACTCGTCCGCCGACGCGGCCTTGCTACCGCCTCGGCGGTGGATGTCCTCGTTCCGCTGGAGGTGTCCGCGGAACTCGTGCAGCGCTTCGAGGGCGGGTTCCTCGTTGATCATCACATGTTCTCCGCGTTGAGTTGCCGGGCTTGCGGTCGCTGACCGCACGAGTCCAGTCTGCCGCACGCCTGTGACTGGCCTTCGGGCAGCGGTGTGCTCAGAACTAGCCTTGCGGGGTGCTCACTTTGGGGCAGTTGGAGCGGCATCTGTTTGCGGCGGCGGACATCTTGCGGGGGAAGATGGATGCGTCGGAGTTCAAGGAGTACATCTTCGGGGCGCTGTTCCTGAAGCGGGCGAGCGATGTGTTCGAGGAGGAGCACCGCCGGATCGTCGAGGCGCAGCTCGGGCGGGGGCGGTCGGCGGAGGAGGCGGAGCGGCGGGCGGAGGACCCGGACTCGTACTCGGAGGCGTTCTTCGTGCCGCGGGAGGCGCGGTGGACCCATCTGCGGGACGAGTTGCATCATCAGGTGGGCGATGGGCTGAACCGGGCGCTGGGGGCGCTGGAGGCGGGCAACGCGTCGCTGGAGGGGGTGCTGCAGCACATCGACTTCAACCGGCGTGTCGGCACGACGACGGTGGCTGACAGGAAGTGGCGGGATCTGATCGGTCACTTCTCGAAGTACCGGCTGCGCAACGAGGATTTCGAGTTCCCGGACCTGCTTGGCGCCGCCTACGAGTACCTGATTCGGGACTTCGCGGACTCGGCGGGCAAGAAGGGCGGCGAGTTCTATACGCCCCGCCAGGTGGTGCGACTCATGGTGCGGCTGGTGGACCCTCGGGAGGGCATGGCGGTCTACGACCCGTGCTCGGGCTCAGGCGGCATGTTGATCTACGCCCGCGACCATGTGGCCGACAACGGCGGCGATCCCCGCAACCTGGTCCTCGCCGGCCAGGAGACCAACGGCACGACGTGGTCGATCTCGAAGATGAACATGCTGCTGCACGGCATCCGCGACGCCGACCTCCGCAACGACGACACCCTCGGTGACCCCGGCCATGTCCGCGGCGGAGAGCTGCAGCGGTTCGATCGGGTGATCACGAATCCGCCGTTCAGCCAGAACTACGACAGGGCCTCGCTTGCCCACCCGGAGCGGTTCGTCTACGGCTACACGCCCGAGGGTGGCAAGAAGGCCGACCTGATGTTCCTCCAGCACATGCTGGCGGTCCTGAAGCGAGACGGGATCGTCGCCACGGTCATGCCCCACGGTGTGCTGTTCCGCGGCGGCGCGGAAGGGGCGATCCGCCGGCGGATCATCGAGGAGGACCTCCTCGACACCGTCATCGGGCTTGGCCCGAACCTGTTCTACGGCACCGGCATCCCCGCCGCCATCCTGATCCTGCGGGCCAAGGGCGCCAAGCCTTCCGAGCGGCGCTGCAAAGTGCTGTTCATCAATGCCGACCGCGACTACGGCGAGGGCCGCGCCCAGAACCGCCTGCGCCCCCGCGACGAGGAGAAGATCACCGCCGCCTACCGGGCCTTCGCCGACGTGGACGGCTTCGCCAGGGTCGTCACCATCGACGAGCTGGCCGAGAACGACTTCAACTGCAACATCCGCCGCTACGCCGACAACGCCCCGCCGCCCGAACCCCACGACGTGCGCGCCCACCTCCACGGCGGCGTCCCGACGCCCGAGATCGAGGCCGCCGCGGACCTGCTGGCGCGGGCCGGCCTCGACGCGGCGACCCTGTTCAAGGATCGGGGAGACGGCTACGCCGACTGGCGCCACGAGATCACCGGCACCGCCGGGCCAGACGCCGAGCACAGCGCGATCAGCCATACCACCACGACCGAACCCCCAGCGCTTCCACCGACAGCGGGGCAAGACGCCGCGCATAGCGGGGTCACTCATTGGTCGAGCGGCGAGTCGCGTTGGTCGGCGAACTCGGGCGGCGGGCGGGACGCCGCGCACCAGGCGATCAGCCGCGCCGTCGCCGGACGGGCCACCCACAGCCCCTGGCCCCACTGGTGGGCCGGCACCGTCGAGCCCATGCTCCGGGCGCTGCCCGAGAGCGGGATCCTCGTCGGGCAACGCCGCCGGCTCGTGGAGGACTTCACCGCGCGCATGGTCCCGGCCGGCGTCGACCGCTTCGCCGCCGCGGGCATGGCCGCCACCTGGTGGGAGGAGTGCTTCCACGAACTGGAGACGGCAGCCAACCGGGGCTGGACGGCGGTGATCGAAGCCTGGCTCACCACCGCCGAAGCCGGTGCGGACGACAAGGGTGCCCCCGACCTGGCCGACCAGACCGCCATCGAGCTCCTCGCCGGGGCCCAACTGGCCGAACGAGCCAGCTTTGCGTCCGAGCACGCCCGTCTCGACGCCGAGATCAAAGCCGCCGAAGCCTCCGACGATGAGGACGACGAGCCCGACGACGCTCTCAGCCCGGCCGATATCAAGAAGCTGAAATCCGAGCGCACGAAGGCCAAGAGGGCTCTCAAGGCCATCGACGCCTCGTTGCTCGCCTCAGCCCGGCAGGCCCTCGAAGCCATGCCGCCGCCTGACGCCCCCGCCCACGCCATCGGCGTGCTCCGCAACCGGTTCGAGAGCCTCGTCGCCGAGCACTTCGCCGACGTCGAGCGCAGCACCCTCGGCTGGTACGACAACCTCGTGAACAAGTACGGCACCACCCTCGCCGACCTCGAAGCCGAACGAGACGCCACCACCGCCCGACTCGAGAAGCACCTAAAGGAGTTGGGATATGGGTGAGTGGCGGAGAGTACCACTGGGTGACGTGGCGGATCTGAGAATGGGCCAGTCGCCCGCTGGCACCCTCGTAACGGATCTCGATCGCGGGCTGCCGTTTCTCCAAGGAAACGCCGAGTTCGGGCCCACGCATCCAGAAGCGACACTGGAGTGCGATTCGGCACCTCGGCGGTGTGCTCGGGGGGACACTCTGCTTAGTGTCCGGGCACCTGTCGGCGATATCAACCGTTCAGATCAGGAATACGGGATCGGGAGAGGACTTGCTGCTATCAGGTTTGAAGAGGTCGAACCTGGCTTTGGTCATCATGCTCTCGTCGAGTGTTCACGAGCACTCCATCGCGTTTCACAGGGTACGACATTCTCGGCGATTGGCAGGAGTGAGTTGGAGTCCCTCGAACTCTCAGTGCCGCCGTTGGAGGAGCAGAGGCGGATCGCAGAGATCCTCGACACGATCGACGAGACCATCCAAGCTAGCGAACGTATCATCGCCAAAAGCGGGGCGGTTCGGGCCGGTCTCGCCTCCGATCTGCTCGGCGGAGGCGTCGGGGTAGCGGGTCGCTTGAATTGGAAGAAAACCACGCTGAAGGAGATCGCACTACTACAGTTCGGCAAGACACCATCGCGCAGCGAGGCTCGATTCTGGAATCTAACAGATGGCTATCCGTGGGCGACCATTGCCGATATGCAAACCGATCCGGTCCTGAAAACCGCTGAGACAATCTCCGAGGCTGGACGTCCGTACGCCGGGCGCTCAGTGTCTACTGGTTCGGTCCTAATGAGTTTCAAGCTCACCGTGGGTCGAGTTGCACGAGCGGGGACTGAGTTGTTTACGAATGAAGCTATTGTTTCGGTACACGGGCTCGATGGGAGAGCTGACGATGGCTGGCTCTACCATGCCCTTCCTGGGATCGCCCGTGGTGGTGTACTCGACACGGCAGTCAAGGGACCGACCCTCAACAAGGAGAAGCTTGAGAATCTTGAGGTCTGGCTGCCGCCGTTGGAGGCACAGCGGCACATAGCGGAGATCCTCGATGCCGCCGACTACGACATCGAGGCCGACGAGATGCGGTTGGAGAAGTTGAGGCGACTGCGCTCCGGTCTCGCATCCGATCTCCTGTCTGGTCGCGTTCGTACGGTGGCGGCGTGACCTCGGGTCCCGAGTGGGAGTTGGTCGAGCGGCCTCTTCTTGAGCATCTGGTTCTGCTCGGATGGGAGACGCTGGTTTGGTCCGAGCGGACGCCCGCTCACAGCGTGGATCGCTCATCGGACAGGGATGTGCTGCTTGAGCAGCGGCTCCGCTCGGCGCTCCTGAGGATCAATCCTGGTCGAGACGGCGATTCGTGGCTCGATGAGGCTCGCCTCGACTCGGTGGTTGCGGAGTTGCGGTCACCTCCGGCTGGTGCGGGACTGCTGGAAGCGAACCGGCTCTCGACCGACTTGTTGCTCGGGGGCACCACGGTCGCCGGGCTCGACGGTTGGGACGGCGGTCGGGATCGGAGCGTCGCCTACATTTGCTGGGAGGACCCCTCGGCCAACGACTTCCTTGCTGTGTCGCAGTTCACGGTGGCGACGCCAGGGCGGGCGCCGAACATCCGGCCCGACGTGACGCTGTTCGTGAACGGCGTCCCGCTGGTGGTGATTGAGGCGAAGCCGCCCGGCAGTGACAGCGGCATCGCCGACGCTATCGACCAGTTGCGCCGCTACGCCAACCAGCGCGGCGCCGAGGCCCCGGAGGGTGCGGAGCATCTGTTCTGGACGAACCAGTTCACCGTCGCTGTCACCGGCGAGCGGGCCGAGGCGGCCACGTTCTCGGCGCTGCCCGAGCACTACTTGGCCTGGAAAGATCCCTACCCGGCGACGGTGGGGGAGGTCGCCGCGTCGCTCGGCAGGCCCGCTGACGCGCTGAGGGAGCAGGAGGTGCTGACGGCAGGGATGTTGGCACCCGAGCGGTTGTTGGACATCGTCCGTCACTTCACAGTGTTCAAGGACATCGGCTCGGGCCGCACGGCGAAGCTGGTGGGCCGCTACCAGCAGTACCGGAGTGTGCAGAAGGCTCTGCGGCGCCTGCTCACCTGCGACACCCGTGCGGTCGACGGTCATGTGGATCGCCGCGGCGGGGTGATCTGGCACACCCAGGGCTCGGGCAAGAGCCTCACGATGGTGTTCCTGGTGCGGGCGATGCGCAGCCACCCCGACCTGCGGCGGTTCAAGATCGTGCTGGTGACCGACCGCACCGACCTGGAGCGACAACTGACCGGCACCGCCGGCCTCACGGGTGAGACGGTGAGGGTGGCCCGCAGCGCAGCGGAGGTGCGGGAGTTGCTGCAGGCCGACGGCCCCGGCGTGGTGATGGCGATGATCCAGAAGTGGCGCGACGCAGCCGGCGACGGCGAGGGCACGGAGGGTCTGGGTGAGGCCGCGCGTCCGAGTCGGGGTCGGCGGCCCGGACGCGCCGGTGCCGGCGAGAGTACGGAGGGTCTGGGGGAGGGGGAGTCGTTCGGGACGCTGAACCGCTCCGAGGCCATCCTGGTGATGGTGGACGAGGCGCACCGCTCGCAGGCCTCGCTGCTGCACGCCAACCTGATGGCCGCGCTGCCGAACGCGGCGCGGATCGGGTTCACCGGGACGCCGATCATCATGGGCGAGCGCCGCAAGACGCTGGAGATATTCGGCGACTACCTCGACCGCTACACGCTGAGGGAGTCCGAGGCAGACGGGTCGACGGTTCAGATCCTCTATGAGGGGCGCACCACCGACGCCGCCGTGCGGGGTGCCTCGCGGATGGACGAGGTGTTCTTCCGGTGGTTCGCAGGTCTCACCGACGAGCAGCGGGAGACGCTGCAGCGGCGCTACGCCACCACCGCGGCGGTGCTGGAGGTGCCGGAGCTGATAGCGGCGAAGGCCCGCGACATCCTCCGGCACTACGTCGCCACGGTGATGCCCGACGGCTTCAAGGGCATGATCGTCGCCACGAGTCGCAAGGCGTGCCTCCGCTACCACACGGCGCTGCGGCAGGCGCGTGACGAACTGGTGGGCGAGATCGATCGGCGGCGAGATGAACTGCTCACGCCGCCTGGCCGGTCGCCGGATTCCGAGGAGATGTTCTTGCGCACGGCCGCCCGGCAGGCGGACCTGATTCGCGTCCTGGATTTCGCCCCGGTGATTTCGGGGGATCACAACGACCCGCCGGAGTACGCCCCGTGGACCGACAAGGCCCGCCAACTGGAGCGCATCGACCGGTTCCGGCTTCCGCTGGGTTCCGCCGGGGAGAACGAGAGCCCGCTGGCGCTGCTGATTGTCAAGTCGATGCTGCTCACGGGGTTCGACGTGCCGCAGGCGCAGGTGCTGTACCTGGACCGGCTGATCCAGCAGGCCGAACTGCTTCAGGCCGTCGCCCGCGTCAATCGGACCGCGCCGAAGAAGTCTTACGGGCTGACCGTCGACTACTACGGCGTGTCGTCGCAGCTCACCGAGGCCCTCGCGGTGTACACCGGTGCCGACGGCGCGATCGATCCCGATGTGGAGGGGGCGCTGCGTCCGCTCACTGCCGAGATCGAGAAGCTCGAACCGCAGCGCCAGCGGGTCCGGCAGATCTTCGTCCAACACGGTGTCGAACGGGTCGAAACCGGCGAGGCCATCGAGGCGTGCGCGCAGCTGCTCGCCGATGAGAAGCTGCGGGCCACCTTCGACGTCGCGTTGCGCACCTTCCTCACGACCTTCGACACCGTCCTGCCCCGGCCCGAGGCGCTGGAGTTCGTCGAGGATGTGAAACTGTTCGGAGAGATCCAGGTGCGGACCCGGCGCCGCTACCGGGACACCCCCGACGGCGAATTCGATCCGCACAAGTACTCCGAGAAGGTGCGCCGGCTGATCGACGAGCACATCACCGCGCTCGACCTGAGCCGGCGGGTCCCGCCGCTGCGCATCACCGACCCCGCATTCGGGGACCACATCGCCGGGATCGTCTCGCACCGGGCGAAGGCGTCGGAGATGGAGCACGCCGCCCGCCACCACATCCGCGAACACCTCGACGAGGACCCCGCCTACTACGGCAGGCTCTCCGAGCGGATCGACGAGATCCTCCACCGGCTCGAGGAACGCTGGGAGCAGATCACCCTCGAACTCGGCGAGCTGATCACCGAGATCAACACCGGCCGTAGCGACGAGCAGCAAACCGGACTCGACCCGGCCACCGAACTGCCGTTCCACGGGCTCATAGCCCAGAAGGTCGCTAGCGCTGGCCCCGACACCGCCGAGCACGTCGTGGCGCTCACTCGGGATCTCGTGGCGGAGATTCGCCGGATCGTCGGCACCGTCGGCTTCTGGGACCACCCCACCCGCCAGGACGACCTCCGCAAGGCCGTCAAGCGCACACTCGACGACAGCGACCTGTTCACCTACGACAGCCTCGACGAACTCGCCGTCGAACTAGTGGCCCTGGCCCAGGCCAACCAGCACAGACTGTCATGAGCCTCGCAACCGCCGACTTGGTGCACGACCGTCCGACACTGGTCGTCGGCGATCTTGTTCTGGACGTCGCGCCGCCGAGGGATCGCACGACCATCGAGATCGTCGTCGAACGCGACGCCTCGCTGGTGCTCAAGGCGCCGCCGGGGGTGAGCGTCGAACGGGCCGCACGGTTCGTGGCCGACAAGCGTCGCTGGATCTACCGCAAGCTGGCTGAGAAGGACGCCCTCATTGGCCCTCCCGTCGTCAAGCGGTTCGCCGAGGGCGAAGGGTTCGCCTACCTCGGCCGTAGCCACCGGCTCACTCTCACCGCAGCCAGCGACGCGGGCTGCGTGCGTCTGGAGCGGGGCCGCTTCCATCTGTCCGCGGGCGAGGCGGAACGAGGAGCCGCGGCGATGCGCCGGTGGTACGCCGATGTTGGGGGACAGTGGCTGCGCCGCCGCATTCGCCCCTGGGCGGCCCGCCTGGGTGACGCCGCTGTGGCCGTCGAGGTGCGCGACCTCGGCTACCGCTGGGGATCGGCCCGACCGACCGAAGGCCTCCAGCGCGTCAACATCCACTGGGCCGCCCTGCAACTCCCGCCGGGCCTCATCGACTACGTGTTGGTCCACGAACTCGCCCACCTGCGAGAGACCAACCACACCCCCGGATTCTGGGCCACCGTCAGCCGCCTCATGCCCGGATACGAGCACCAGCGAACCGCCCTCGCCGCCGCTGGCAGGACCGTCTGGCTCGGCGTCACCGCTCCCGGCGAGCCGGTGCCGGAGTCTTCCCGATGACCGCCGACCGACCCGCTCCACCGGAGTGTCCAGCCGGGCGGACCGAAGGGGCCGCCGACCGGACAGGGGGGCAACCGACGGGGTCGGGAGACGTGTCGACAGGCAGCGGGCAGACGCCGGCGGGGGCTCCGATGAGCCTCGAACGCTACGGCTGGGACGCCGGGTGGGAGGAGGTGCTGGCGCGGCGGCGGGCGGATTCGGCGGTGGGTGACGGGACGGCGTTGGCGGGCAGCCGGCCGGGGCGGGTCGGCACGGTCGGTCGGGGAGTCTGTGTTGTGCTGGGGGCCGACGGAGAGGTGACGGCGGCCTCCGACTCGCAGCGGTCGCAGGCCGCGGTGTCGCCCAGCGCCGGCGACTGGGTTCTGTTCAGCGACGCCGACGGAGGCGCGCCCGGCCGAGGCGACGGCCGGGGGAGCGATGTCGCCAGCAGCGAGGACTCGGACGAGGGGGCGGTCATCGACACGGTGCTTCCGCGGCGCACCGCCATCGTTCGGCGGGACCCTGCGATCACGGTGACCAAGCAGACGCTGGCAGCAAACGTGGACGTGGTGGGGATCCTTGTCGGCCTGGACCTGCCGCCGAATGAGGCCCGGATCGAGCGGTTCCTGGTGCTTGCGGCCGACAGCGGTGCCGAGCCTGTGATCGTGCTGAGCAAGGGTGATCTGCTCGACGCGCCCGGCCGGCGGCGGGTCCACCGCGAGGTGGCATCGGTGGCGCCCGGCATCGACATCGTCGAGACGAGTGCGACCGAGGGCTGGGGACTCGAGGACCTGCGCCGAGCGATGGCGCCGCACCGGACCTTCGTGGCCCTGGGGCCGTCGGGCGTGGGGAAGTCGACCCTGCTGAACGCGCTGGTCGGCGCGCCGGTGCTGGCCGTCGCCGAGGTGCGTGACGCCGACCGCGCCGGCCGGCACACCACAGTGCGCCGCGAACTCGTGCTGATGCCCAGCGGCGGGGTGCTCATCGACACGCCCGGCCTGCGGGCGGTGAGCCTCTGGGAGGCCGACGTGGCCCTCGACGAGGTGTTCTCCGACATCGCCGGCCGCGCCGGCGATTGCCGGTTCCGGGACTGCACCCACCGCAGCGAGCCGGGATGCGCCGTCCAGCAGGCCGTGCGCGCCGGGGAGGTGGACGCCGCCCGGCTCGAGCGCTACCAGCGGCTGTGGGACGAGTTGGCGCAACAGTCCGAGGCTCGCGCCGAGCGGCTGCGGCTGCAGTCACGCGGCCGGCGTGGCGTCAAGCGTCGCCGGAGGGTGCGCCGCCGCTCCTAGCGCACAGCCGGACAGGAGGCGATGACGGTCGGGGCGAACTCAGTTGGAGCGGAGGTCGTCGGGGTAGTTCTGGAACCAGGACACCTGGTCCGGCTGGCGCGCCAGCACCGACTTCCGGAGTCCGCCGGGGTCGTCGGTGAGGACATCGCCGGGCTCGGGATCCACCACGAACCATGCGCCGGCGGCGATCTCGCCGTCGAGCTGGTTGGCGTCCCAGCCGGCGTAGCCGAAGAAGAGACGCAATCCGGGCCTGCCGGCGAGCTGCTCGGCCCCCAGGGAGAGGTCCACGCTGCCGACATCGTCGAGGATGCGCTTCCAGCCCAACTCCGAGCAGCCGGGCCACTCCCGTGCCAGGCCGATGAGGCTCTCGGGCGACACCGGTCCGCCCGAGTACAGCACCCCCGGCACGTCCTCCCAACCGGTCAGCAACTCGGAGACGACAAGCGACGAGGGCCGGTTGAGCACAATGCCGACGGCGCCCTCGGCGGTGTGCTCCAGCAGCAGCACGACGGTTTGGTCGAAGTTGCCGTCGTCGATGAGCGGCGTGGCGACCAGCAACTTGCGGGCGTGGAACTCGCTCATGGCACAGCGCGCGGACCGGCGTCCGCCGACGGCTTCAGCGGGACGTTGCCGGGGCGGGCCCAGGCGCCTACAACCGGGCCACGATGTGGTCGATACATGCGCAGAGCGCCGCCACGTCGTCGGGCGGGATGGCGGGGAACAGCGAGATGCGGAGTTGGTTGCGGCCGAGCGCCCGGTAGGACTCGGTGTCCACGATGCCGTTGGCCCGCAGCTCCGTGGCGATCCTTCCGGCGTCGGCGACGTCGGCGTCGATGTCGATGGTGGCCACCACGTGACTGCGCTTGGCCACGTCGGTCACGAACGATTCGGCGTAGTCGGATGCCTCAGCCCAGTCGTAGATGGTTTCCGCCGACGCGTCGCAGCGGGCGGCGGCCCATTCCAGGCCCCCGTTGGCGCACATCCACTCCACTGTCTGCAGCGTGAGGAACACCGTCGCCAGCGCCGGCGTGTTGTAGGTCTGGTTGGCGGCGGAATTCTTCACGGCGAGCGGCAGGCTCAGCGTGGGAGGACACCAGCGCCCGCTGTCGCCGATCGCGGCGATGCGCTCCAGCGCCGACGGCGAGCAGCACGCCACCCACAGCCCGCCGTCGGCGGCGAAGCACTTCTGCGGCGAGAAGTAGTACACGTCCACCTCGGCCGGGTCCCAGCGCAGGCCGCCGGCGCCGGAGGTTGCGTCCACGGCCACCAACCCGTCTTCGGGGCCGACCCCCGCCGGTCGCCGTAGACGCATCTGCACGCCCGTGGAGGTCTCGTTGTGGGTCAGCGCGTAGACGTCCACGTCGGCGGGGACCGGGTCCGGATGGGTACCGAAGGGGGTCTCGATGATCTGCGGCGCCTCGAGGTGCGGCACGGCCTGCACGGCCCGGGCGAACTTGGCGGAGAACTCCCCGAAGGCCAGATGCTGGCTGCGGCGGCGGATCAGCCCGAAGCTCAGGCAGTCCCAGAGGCCGGTGGCGCCGCCGTTGCCGAGCACCACCTCCCAGTCCTCTGGCAGCGAGAAGAGTTCAGCGAACCCCGCCTGCAGCCGGGCGACGACGCTGCGCACGCCGGGGCGACGGTGGCTGGTGCCCAAGTAGCCGCCGGCCGTCTCGGCCAAGGCTGCCACAGCCTCGGGGGGCACCCGCGAGGGTCCGCTGCCGAAGCGCCCGTCGCTCGGGCGAATCCCGTCGGGAAGGACGATGTTGTTCGACGAGCTGTCGCCGGTCATTTTTGCCTTGCCGGGCTGCCAGACTGCACCCGTGAGTTCCCTGTCATCATCCTCATCACCTCAATCGTCACCCGATTCGTCCACCTCATTTCTATCGGTCTCGCGGGCGGTGGCGGCGATCACCCCGTCGGCGACGGTCAGCACCGACTCCAAGGCCAAGGCGTTGCGGGCCGCGGGGGAGCCGGTCATCGGCTTCGGCGCCGGCGAGCCCGACTTCCCGACGCCGCCCCACATCGTGGAGGCCGCGGTGCGCGCCTGTCGGGAGCCGCGCGACCACCGCTACAGCCCGACGCCGGGGCTCCCCGAGTTGCGCGAGGCGGTCGCCGCCAAGACGCTTCGGGACTCCGGCCTCGACGTGTCGCCGCAGCAGGTGGTCATCACTGCGGGCGGCAAGCATGCCGTCTACAACGCCCTGCTGACGTTGCTGGACTCCGGCGACGAGGTCATCCTGCCCGCCCCCTACTGGCCGACCTATCCCGAGCCGGCGGCGATGGTGGGGGCGCGGACTGTGGTGGTTCCGACCGACGTCGCAAGCGGCTACCGGGTCACCGTCGAGCAGCTCGAGGCGGCGCGCACGCCCCGAACCAAGATGCTGATCTTCGTGTCGCCGTCGAACCCCACCGGGAGCGTGTACCCGCCCGGCGAGGTCGAGGCGATCGGGGACTGGGCCGCGGCGCACGGCATATGGGTGCTGACCGACGAGATCTACGAGCACCTCACCTACGACGGTCACCGTCACGTCTCGCTGCCCGTCGTGGCGCCCGCCGCGGCTGAGCGCTGCGTGGTGATCAACGGGGTGGCCAAGACATACGCCATGACCGGCTGGCGCGTCGGCTGGATGATCGCGCCGGCGCCCGTGGCGGCGGCCGCGTCCGCCCTGCAGTCGCACCAGATCTCCAACGTCTGCAACGTGTCGCAGCGGGCCACCTTGGCCGCCGTCTCGGGACCGCTCGACGCGGTGGCCGAGATGCGGACCCACTTCGACCGCCGCAGGCGCACCATGCACGGGATGCTGTCGCAGATCCCCGGCATCAACTGCCCGCTGCCGCAGGGCGCCTTCTACGCGTTCCCGTCGCTGGAGCAGGTGATGGAGCGGCCGATCGCCGGGCGCAAGGTGGAGTCCAGCCTCGAGCTGGCCGATCTGCTGCTGTCCGAAGCGAAGGTGGCCGTGGTGGCCGGCGAGGCGTTCGGGGCGCCCGGATGCGTCCGACTCTCCTTCGCCCTCGCCAACGCCGACCTGGCCGAGGGCGTCGGCCGCATCGTGGACTTCCTTTCCTAGCCGGCTACCGGGCAGTGCCTCCGACCACCGCTCGCGTCGTTCCTCTCGCGGCCCGATCTGCGCCTCCAGTGAGTCACCGGGCGCACGCCGAGCCAATGCCCCCGCAGCGATGAGCGCCCGGAGTCCAGGTCGCATCGTGCCGGGCGGAGCGGCGCCGTTCGGTGCTTGGCCGTCGCCGGTCACGCCCGAGTCGCTGGCCGCCGGCAGTGTCCGGATCACCTCGCTGGTGGCCGACGGCGGCGACCTGTGGTGGTCCGAGACGCGGCCCGCGGCGAACGGCCGGACCGTGCTGATGCGCCGCAGCGCCGACGGGTCGGTGCGGGAGATGACCCCGCCGGACGCCAACGTGCGCAGCCGCGTCCACTCCTACGGCGGCGCCGCTTGGTGGGTGGCCGACGGCGTCTGCGTGTACTCCGACGACAGCGACTTCCGGCTGCGGCGTCTCGGCGCCGACGACGGCGAGCCTGTCGCGCTCACGCCCGAGGGCGCCGACCGCTCGTCTCTCTACGCTGACGGTCGGCTCAGCGCCGACGGGCAGTGGTTCGTGTGCGTGCGGGAACGCCCCGCACGCCCCGAGAACGTCAACGAGATCGTCTCTGTGGCCCTCGACGGCAGCGGCCGGGTGGAGGTGACTGTCAGCGGTGCCGACTTCTACTCCGACCCCCGTCCCTCGCCGTGCGGGCGCCGGCTGGCCTGGTTGCAGTGGGACCACCCGAACATGCCCTGGGACGGTTGCGAGCTGCACGTGGCGCGCCTCGATGGCCCCACGGTCGCCGGGTCCCGGTGCGTCGCCGGTGGGCTCGACGAATGGATCTTCGGGCCGGCTTGGGGTGACGGCGGGCCGAACCGGGTGAGCGACGGCTCGGGATCGTCCACGCGCGCTGCCGCCGCGCCTCATGACGTGGATCCCTCGTCGCTCACTTGGGTAAGCGACGGTTCGGGGTGGTCCACCCTGTGGGTACTGGAGGGCGATCCGCTGGCGGCGGATGCCTCGCCGCGCATCCGGCTGGACTTGCCCGACGGCGAGATCCAGACCGCCCCCTGGGTGTTCGGCATGAGCCGCTACGCCGTGTGGTCGGCCGCGGGGGATCGCGGGGGTCTGGCCTATGCGGTGGCCCGCCGGGGAGGCCACGAGCTGCGGCTCGTAGGCGGGCGGCCGGGCGCCGCTGGTGTCGGGGCCGCCGACGCAGGCACCGCCGAGAGCAGTGAGGACCCGGGTGATGCGAGGAGCGGCACTGCGACCGGTGGACTTGCCGCGTCGCTGCGCCCGCGGGGTGCGCGTGACGACCCGGCTGATGTGAGACGCGGCACTGCGGCGGTCGCGGGATCCGAGGTGCCCGCCGTGGCCACCTGCCGGGCGCACACCTCTTTCGGTGCCTTGCGTGCCTGGGAGGGGGGTGTGGCCTGCGTGGCCGGCTCGCCGTCGGTGGAGAACGAGATCCTGCACGTCACCGGCGCAGGCGCGGTGGCGGAGGCTCGAGTCGTGTACTCGCCGCCGGCACTGCGCCTCGATCCGGGCTTGACGCCGGAACCCGAGCCGGTGACGTTCCCCACGACCGGCGGCGATGTGGCGCACGGCTGGTTCTACCGCCCGGCCAACCCCGACGTCGCCGTTAGTGAGGGCGCCGGTGCGCCGCCGCTGCTGGTCATGGCCCACGGCGGCCCCACTGGGGCGGCCCGCACCGCCCTGCACCTGGGGCTGCGTTACTGGACCAGCCGGGGCATCGCCGTGGTGGACGTGGACTACCGGGGCAGCACCGGCTACGGCAGGGCGTACCGCCGCGCCCTCGACGGCGGCTGGGGCGTCACCGACGTGGCCGACTGCGTGGCGGCGGCACGGCACCTTGCCGAGCGCGGCGAGGCCGACGGTGATCGCCTGGCCATGATCGGCGCCAGCGCCGGGGGCTACGCGGTGCTGCAGGCCGTCACGGAGTACGACGTGTTCTCCGCCGGCCTCATCCGCTACGGCGTCACCGACCTGGAGGCCCTGGCCCGCGACACCCACAAGTTCGAGAAGCACTACATGGACCGCCTCGTTGGCCCGTACCCCCAGGAGCGCGACCTCTACGTCGAGCGCTCGCCGATCCACCGGGTGGAGCGCATCTCGTGTCCCATGCTCGTCCTGCAGGGCGACAGCGATCCCGTGGTGCCGCCGAAGCAGGCGGAGGCACTGGTGGAGGCCCTGGAGCGCAACGGGCTCCCCTACGCCTACCTTCTGTTCGAGGGCGAGGCGCACGGCTTCCGGGGCGCCGAGGCGATCGTGGCGGCCGCCGCGGCCGAGCTCTCCTTCCTGGCGCAGATCTTCGGCTTCGAGCCAGCCGACGACGTCGCGCCCGTCGCGGTGCGCAACCTCTGAGACCGGCGCCGCAGCGCCGCCTGCCGCGACGCCCGTGCTGCCACTGTGCAGAAGAGACGAGCCGGTAGGGTCGCTGCACACCCCAGTGACCAACGATCGCCCGCGAGAATCGAGGTGCACCACCGTGAGGATGAACGACATCGTACGAAAGGGTGCGCTCATTGCCGGTGTGTCGGCGGTGCTGCTGGTTGCGGCTGCCTGCGGCGACGGCGGTGGACAGCAGGTGGCGACGCAGTCGGGCGCCCCGCAGGCGCCGCTGAGCGAATCACCGCCGGAGTCGCTGGCGCCAGCCGAGTCACTGGCCACGGCGCCCGTCCCGGCGCCCGCGGCGGCCGAACCCCCGGCGGCCGAACCCCCGGCCGAACCTGCGCCTCCGCCGGCGCCGGCCTCCCCCGCCGAACCCGTCCCCCCGCCGGTCGCCGGCGCCACCGAGGCCCCGCCGCCGAGCCCTGGATCTCTGAGCGGGGCGGAGGTCGCACGGCTCGTGGCCGCGGCGCAGGCGGCCTACGACGACATCACCTCGGTGGAGTACGAGGTGCTCCTGTCGATGGAGGTGAGCATCGAAGGGATGAAGCTGGGATCGCTGAGCGACGAGCCGTTCGCGCTGGTGCGGACCGTGGGGCCTCATACCTGGCTGAGCGTCGATCCGGCGGCCATGGGCGTGCTCGCCTTCGCGGAGGGCGGCCTGGCGCCCGGTCTTGGGGATGCACCGCCCATGGAGTTCGTCATCGACGAAACCGGCGCTTCGTATGCCAGAGTCGAGCCGTTGCTGGCGCTCGACGGGGCCGGGAGCGAGCCGACCGGCCCGCTGGCCGACGCCGTCGCCGAGGCCGGCGGGGACATCAGCGACCTGTGGATCGACGTCGCCAGCGCGTCCGGCGATGACGAGCTGGGTCTGTTCGGGGAGCTCCCGCTCGCCCCGCAGCTCGCGGAATTCCTGGAACTGGCGGAGGCCGCGACCGCCGCGGGCGCCGTGCTGGAGGCCGAGTACCTGGGGCCTGGCGAGGTGGGCGGCACCGCCGTCGAGACCTACCGGATGACCGTCGACTTGGCGGCCGCGGCCGAGCAGCTCTCCGACTTCATCGGCGGGCTGTTGGGAGAGGACGCCGGCTCTGTCCCCGACGCCGGGGAACTGTTCGAGATGCTGCCCGGGCCTGTGCCGACCGAGATCGAGTTCGCTGCCGACGCCGACGGCGCGATCCGGAGATTGACACAGGTCGTCGACCTGAGCCAGTTGTTGCTGGGCGGCCTCGCCGCGTTCGGGGACATGGGGTCACAGGGCGCCGAAGGCGCCGCGCCCCTCGATCTGCCCGACATCGAGTACGTGCTCAGCACCGGATTCACGGTCCTGGCACTGAACGACCCGTCGCTGGCCGTCTCCCTCCCCGACCCGTCCCAGATCCTCGACGTCCCGTCCCTCTAGCGCCCGGCGCCGGTGCTGGCCGGCGCGTGCCCCGACGCCCGGCTCTAGTGTTCGTTCGCCGGGCGGCCGGTACGCCAAGAGGCCAAGAGTCCGCACGACAGAGCGAGGTGAGCCCCCATGGCACGTGTTCTGGTCGCTGAGCGCATCTCGGCGGCCGGCATCGACCTCCTGGGGGAGTCCGGCCACGAGGTTGACGTGCGCCTCGGCATGTCGCCCGCCGAGCTGGCCGAGGCCGTGCGCGGCGCACAGGCGCTGATCATCCGCTCGGCCACGCAGGTGACCGCGGAGGTGCTGGAGGCCGGCGAGGACCTCGTCGTGGTGGGCCGTGCCGGTGTGGGCCTCGACAACGTCGACCTCGCCGCTGCCACGCAGCTGGGCGTGACGGTTGTGAACGCACCGCTGTCCAACGTGCTGTCGGCGGCCGAGCACACCGTCGCGTTGATCCTCTCCCAGGCCCGCAACATCCCCCAGGCGCACGCCGCGCTGATGGCGGGGCGCTGGGAGCGGGCGCAGTGGGAGGGCATCGAGCTGGCGGGCAAGACGCTCGGCATCATCGGGCTGGGGCGCGTCGGCCGTCTCGTGGCCGAGCGTGTGGCCGGATTCGCCATGCTCACGGTGGCGCACGATCCCTACGTGTCGGTCGAGCAGGCCCGCGAGTTGCGCATCGAGTTGGTGAGCCTCCCCGAGTTGATGGCACGCAGCGACTTCGTGACCGTGCACGTCGCCCGGACCCCCGAGACGATCGGACTCATCGGGGCGGAGCTCCTTGCAGAGGCCAAGCCGGGGATCCGGATCGTGAACGTTGCCCGTGGCGGACTCGTCGACGAGGAGGCGCTGGCGGAGGCGTTGCGCTCGGGCCGGGTGGCGGGGGCCGCGCTGGACGTCTTCGACGGCGAACCCATCGAGTCGTCGCCCCTGTTCGGCCTGCCCGGCGTGGTGGTGACGCCGCACCTGGGGGCGAGCACGGCTGAGGCGCAGCACCGGGCGGGGGTGAACATCGCCGAGCAGGTGAACGATGCCCTGGCGGGCGGCTTCGTGCCGTTCGCGGTCAACATCGAGGCGCGGCAGGCGCCCGACATCCTGCGACCCTACCTGCCGCTCTGCGAGCACATGGGCGGGATGCTGGCCGAGATCGTCGGCGGGTTGCCCGAGGAGGTGGAGTTGGAGTTCTGGGGCCATATCGGTGATCACGATCCCTCCATTGCGCGCCTGGCTGTGCTGAAGGGTCTGCTGGCCACGGCCCGCCAGACCAACGTGACCTATGTGAACGCGCCCCTGATGGCTGGGGAGGTGGGCCTGCGGACGGTCACGCACAGCCACGTGGCGCCCCGGGACTTCCTCAACGAGGTGGTGGTGCGAGGCGGGGGGACGGAGCTGGTCGGCACGCTCCTGGGAGTGCGCGGCGACCCCTACGTGGTGAAGGTGAACGGCGTGGCGATCAACGTGCGCCCGTCCCGGCACATGGTCATGATCACCAATGAGGACAAGCCCGGCATCGTCGGGGCGGTCGGGACGATCCTCGGTGAGGCCGGCGTGAACATCGCCGACATGGTGCTCGACTGCACGGGCGGCCGCAGCTCCATTTCGCTGATCATGTTCTCAACGGACCGCCACGTACCCGAGGCCGTGGCACGGCGGTTGCGGGAGACGCCCGGCGTCCTGACGGTGACGGTGATCCGCCTGGGCACCGTCGACCAGTCAGGGCCCTCCGCGCGCTGACTCGCGCCAGGACGCCCACGCGCCACGACAACTCGGCAGATCGGAGGGTGATACCAGTGGATCGTGCCGTCGCCTGGCACCGACCGGAGCTCAGGCGGTCGACGACTCCTCGGAGGCGTCACCGGCACCCCCGTCACCCTCCAGCGGGGGCCACGGCTCGATCGAACCCGGATCCTGCTCGGCGTCGTCGCCCTCGCGCTTGTTCTTCAGCCAGCGGATGGCGGCGGCCACGACGGCGATGATCAGCGCCCACTTGATGAGCCGCTTCAGGAATCGCAACATCGCCGCGGAGTATAGCGAGCACATCGTCGGTACGGCCGGCGGCGGGATCCGGCGCGAACGTTGACGAATCGCCAGCCTGCTGCCATGCTGTAGGTCGATGCGCAGTTTCGTTCACCTGCTGCTTCTTCGCTAGGGCGAGCGCCCGCATACCGGCGCTCGTCGACCAACCTCCTGCCCCGGGGCAGGAGGTTTTTCTTTACCTCGATAGAGACAGGAGAAGGTCATGTCGGTACAGAATCCGGACCGGGTCGTCATCTTCGACACCACGCTGCGCGACGGCGAGCAGTCGCCCGGCATCTCCCTGGACCAGAGCGAGAAGCTCGAGATCGCCGAGCAGCTCGCCCGGCTCGGCGTGGACATCATCGAGGCCGGCTTCCCGATCGCCAGCGGGGGCGACTTCGAGGCGGTGCAGGTGATCGCCAAGGCGGTGCAGGGACCGGTCATCTGCGGCCTCTCCCGGACCGCCCACAAGGACATCGACCGCTGCTGGGAGGCCATCGAGGCGGCTGAGCGGCGGCGCATCCACGTGTTCATCGCCACGAGCGAGACCCACATGCGCCACAAGCTCCGCATGACCCCCGAGCAGGTGAAGGCCGAAGCGGCCTCCGCGGTGGCGCGGGCAAGGAGCTACACCGACGACGTGGAGTTCTCCCCCGAGGACGCCTCGCGCAGCGACTTCGACTTCATGTGCGAGGTGCTCCAGGTGGCCGCCGACAACGGCGCCACCACGCTGAACATTCCCGACACGGTGGGCTACGGCGTCCCGGAGGAGTACGCCGAGAAGCTGCGGCGCATCCGGGAGCAGGTGAGCGGTGACTACGTGCTGTCCACGCACTGCCACAACGATCTGGGCCTGGCGGTTGCCAACTCGCTGTCGGGAGTGCTGGCGGGCGCCCGTCAGGTCGAGTGCGCCGTCAACGGCATCGGCGAGCGGGCCGGCAACGCCGCGCTCGAGGAGATCGTCATGGCGGTCAAGACCCGCGACGACTTCTTCGGCGGCCTGGAGGTGGGGATCCGCACCGAGGAGCTCCACAAGACGAGCCGGCTGGTGAGCCGCCTGACGGGCTATCCCGTCCAGTACAACAAGGCGGTCGTGGGGCGCAACGCCTTCGCCCACGAGGCGGGGATCCACCAGCACGGCGTGCTCAGCGAGCGCACCACCTACGAGATCATGGACCCGCAGGCGGTGGGCCAGGAGGGCAGCCAGATCGTGCTGGGCAAGCACTCCGGCCGCCACGCCTTCGCCGACCGCCTCCAGAGCCTGGGACTCGACATCACCGGTGACGCCCTGAACGCGGCGTTCGCGCGCTTCAAGGAACTCGCCGACCGCAAGATCGAACTCACCGACGCCGACCTCGAGGCGATCGTGGCCGACGAGGTGGGCAGCGCGCTGGAGCACGCCTTCGAACTGCAGGTGCTCGAGTGCCACGGCGGAAGCGTCGGGACCGGCACGCCCAGCGCCACCGTCGTCGTGTCGGTGCACGGCGAGTCGCGTACCGCCCGGGAGGAGGGCAACGGCATGGTCGACGCCGCCTGCAAGGCGGTCAAGGCGGCCACCGGCGTCCACGGGCGCCTGACGGACTACAGCGTCACGTCGGTCACCGGCGGCGTGGACGCCCTGGCGGACGTGGCGCTGCGGTTCGAGTCCACCGACGGTGTGACCGTGTCGGGCCGCGGGCTGTCGAGCGACGTGGTCGAGGCCTCGGTGCGGGCCTTCGTGAGCGCCCTCAACAAGGTGGCGCGGGTGCGGGCGTCGGGCGAGAACCCCGACGCCGTGGACCGCCCCGGCCGCCTCTTCACGGTCTAGCGCCTAGTCGTCGTCGATGATGGTGCCGGTGGCGGTGCGGTCGGTGAGGGTGGCGCCGACGGGGTCGGACAGGACCAGCTGGAAGGTCTCGTCGGCCTCTCGTCTGTTGTCTGCGTTCGGTATGACGGTGATGCCGCGGCGGGTTGTGCCCGGCCTGAAGGTCAGCCGGCCCCGGGCTCCGGGGTAGTCGAGGTAGTCGTAGGCGGTGCCTTCCTGAGTCTGGTAGCCGACGGTCACCGTCCGGGTCGACGCCTCGCTGAGGACCACGACGAAGGTGATCGCTCCGGTGTCCTCGCCGGCGCGGGAGTACCGGGTGTCGATGGTGATGGCGGGCAGTCCGGCGGGCGGGGGCTGGTCGTCGTTGGTGATGGCGGTGGCGATGGGGCCGCCAACTGCGGTGACGCCGCCTGAGAGTCCCTGCCCCGACGGGGCGAGCCTGCCTGCGGCCAACGCCACCGCCACGGTGCGCTCGGCGGTGTCGTCGTTGGGCAGCGCAACCAGCACGAGCGTCGCCTGCTGCCCGCCCGCGGCGAGCACCACTGCGGGGTTCTGTGCGCTGTGGGGGCCGTCGGTGAGCAGCGTCACGTGGTCGTTGACTCCCTGGCCTTGCTTGAGCGCCAGGGTGTAGTGGCCGCCGGCGGCGGCGCCGGTCACGGCCAGGGGCGCGGTGAGGGTCTCGCCGGCAGCCAGGGCCCGGCCAGCGGTGACGGTGATCTCCCTGGTGCCGCCGTCCTCGGCGATGGCGGCACCGGCGACGGCCGCCAGCGTGACGGTGGTGGCGTCGCCGTCGGAAACCGCCACCGTGGCCGAGCCCTGCGACGACGAGACGGTGTAGCCGCTGCCCGCGGTCACGGTCACGGTCACCGACCCGTCGGCCTCGTCAGTGCTGTCATTCGCCGTGGCCACGGTGTATGACTTGGTGCCGCTGGTGGGAACGATCACGGTCTTCGTGCCCGTCGACGCGCCGTAGTCGCCGCTCTGGGTGACCGTCACCGAGACCGGCAGCGGCGCAGCAGGAGCCGGGTTGGCAGTGACAGTGAACGCAGCGCTGCCGCCCTCGGTCACAGCCGCCCCCGCGGTCACGCCGACCTCCGGCGTCGGCGGAGGTGGAGGGGGTGGGGGAGAGGGTGGCAGATCATCGTCTGAGACAGCCACCGACGCCGCGCCATGCGCCGCCGACACCGTGTAGCCCTGACCGGCGTCGAGAGTGACGGTGACCGACCCGTCAGCCTCATCAGCATCGTCGTCCACCGTCGACACCGTGAGCCGGGCTGTTCCGCCGGTCGGGATCACCACCGTCTTCGAGCCGGTCGACACACCGTAATCGCCCTGCTGGGTGACGGTCACGCCCACCGACAGAGCGGCTGCGGGAGCCGGGCTGGCCGTGACCGTGAACGCAGCGCCACCGCCCTCCGTGATGCCCGCGCCCGCGGTGACGCTGATCTCGGGCGTCGGCGTCGGCGGCGGGGGCGGTGTGGGGGTTCGCGGTGTGGCGCGGCAGGCCTCGAGGCGGTCCAGTTCGGCGTACACCTTCTGCCACAGCGCGTTGGGTCCGTTGCCCTGCCAGTTCGGCTCCTGGCGGTCGGGGCGGGCCTTGAGCGCCGCCACCGTGTAGGTGTCGGTGCCCAACATGGTGTTGTAGGAGCGGGTGAACGTCTCCAACAGATCCGGGCGCCCCCCGTTCCACGGATCCCGGGTCTTGGCCAGCACCTGGGCCAGCAACGCTGTGTCCGCGGTGACGCAGGTCTGCGGCACCGGCGGCGGGTCGTCGTCATCGGAGACCGCCACCGTCGCCGAGCCCTGCGACGACGACACGCTGTAGCCCTGGCCTGTGTTCACGGTGACGGTGACCGAGCCGTCGGCCTCGTCGACGCTGTCGCCGGCGGTGGCCACGGTGTAGCTCTTGGCGCCGCTCGTGGGAACCGTCACCGTCTTGGTGCCCGTCGACACGCCGAAATCGCCCGTCTGGGTGACGGTCAGCGACACCGACAGCGGCGACGCAGGCGCCGGGCTCGCCGTGACAGTGAACGACGCGCTGGTGCCCTCGGTGACGCCGGGTCCCGCGGTCACGCTGACCTCCGGCGTCGCCGACGGCGGGTCGTCGTCATCGGAGACCGCCACCGTCGCCGAGCCCTGCGACGACGACACGCTGTAGCCCTGGCCTGTGTTCACGGTGACGGTGACCGAGCCGTCGGCCTCGTCGGCGCTGTCGTCTATCGTGGCGACGGTGTGGCTGACGCTGCCGCTGGTGGGGACCGTGACGGTCTTCGTGCCGGTCGTGCCGGGCGCGGCGTAGTCGCCCGTCTGGCCGACGGCGACGCTCACGGTCAGCGGTGCCGCGGGCGCGGGGTCGGCGGTCACAGCGAAAGCGGCAGAGCCGCCCTCGGTTATGCCGGTGCCTGCGGTGACGCTGATCCGGGGGGTCGGCGTCCGGCTTCGCGCGTCGTTGTCGTAGACCACGGCGCCGGCCGAGATGCGGGACCGCGAGACGGTGTAGCCGCTGTCTCGTGCCACCATGACGATGATCATGCCGTTGCGTTCGGCGACGGCGTCGTCGTCGGTGGCGACGCTGTGCTGCGCCGAGCCGGAGACGGGGATGGTCACCTGCTGGACGCCGGCGGCGCCCGGTGCCAGGTGATCCCCGATCTGCAGCACTTGCAGCGAGACCGTCAGCGGAGACGAGGGCGCCGGGCTGGCGGTGACGGTGAAGCGGGCGTCGTCGCCCTCGGTCAAGGTGACGGCCACGGCGGTGACCCCGACCTCCGGCCCTGGCAGGTCGTCGTCGGCCACGGCCACCGTCGCCGCGCCCTGGGCGGACGAGACCTTGTAGCCGCTGCCCGCGTCCACCGTGACGGTCACCGAGCCGTCGGGCTCTGCCACCTCGTCATCGACCGTGGCAAAGCTCTGGGCGACGCTGCCGCCGGCGGGAACCGTCACCGTCCGCGCGCCCGTCGACACGCCGAAGTCGCCTGTCTGCGCGACGGCCAGCGACACCGTCAGCGGCGCCGACGGGGCGGGATCGGCGGTCAACGTGAAGACCGCGCCGTCGCCCTCGGTCACGCCGGGGCCGGCGGCCACGCCGACCACCGGCGTGTCGTCGTCCGCGACGGCCACCGTCGCCGCGTCCTGGGCGGACGAGACCTTGTAGCCGCTGCCCGCGTTCACCGTGACGGTCACCGAGCCGTCGGGCTCTGCCACGTCGTCATCGACCGTGGCAAAGCTCTGGGCGACGCTGCCGCCGGCGGGAACCGTCACCGTCCGCGCGCCCGTCGACACGCCGAAGTCGCCTGTCTGCGCGACGGCCAGCGACACCGTCAGCGGCGCCGACGGGGCGGGATCGGCGGTCAACGTGAAGACCGCGCCGTCGCCCTCGGTCACGCCGGGGCCGGCGGCCACGCCGACCACCGGCGCATCGTCCGGCGGAGGGTCATCATCATCGGACACCGCCACCGACGCCGCACGCATATTCGAAGACACGATGTAGCCGCTGCCCGCCTTCGCAGTCACCGTGACCGACCCATCGGCCTCATCCACCCCATCATCGATCGTCGCAACCGTGTACGGCGCCGAACCGCTGGTCGGAATCGTCACCGAATGCGAACCGGTCGCCCCCGCCGCGACAAAATCGCCCTGCTGAGCGACCGTCAACGAGACAGTGAGCGGCGCGGACGGCGCCGGAACAGCCGACACGGTATAGGAGGCGGTGCCGCCCTCCGAGACCCCCGCACCACCCACCACACTCACCACCAGAGGGGCGTCGTTGTCCCTCACCACAACGTCGGCCGATCCCTGGGTGGCAGACACCGTGTAGGCGTGAGATCCCACCACCCTGACCTTCATCAGCCCATCGCGCTCATCAACCTTGTCATCGTGGGTCGCCTCCCAAATCTGCATCGAACGGCTGTATGAGCCGTTCCTTGGAAGGAATTCCAACCGGCGCGAACTGAGAATCCCGGGGACCTTGTAGGAGCCTCGCCAAGTCACCGCCAATATGACCGTGAGCGGCTTTATCGGAGTGGGGGTGGAAGTGACCGTGAAGACTGCGGAGCCGCCTTCAGTCACGGCGCTGTCACTGGTGGTGATGCTGATCTCCGGAACGTCCTCACTCCGGACTGTCTTCGTCGCCGAATCCTGCGACGAAGACACCGCATATCGGAGACCCGGGGTCACCCTGACCGTCACCGACCCGTTCAGTTCGTAGACGCTGTCGTCCACCGTGGCAACCCAGAACATGGCCGAACCGCTGATGGGAACGGTCACCGTCCGGGCGCCCAAGTCCCCCGAAGCGACATAATCGCCCGACTGCGACACCAGCAGCGAAACCGTCAGCGGCGCATCCGGAGCAGAGTCGGTGGTCAGCGTGAAAGTGGCCGCGTCGCCCTCGGTCACGGTTCCGCCGCCGGCAATGCTCACCACGGTTCTCTCATCATCCCTGTCGTCCACTGGCACCGCAGCCGAACCCTGCCCGACAGCGATCCTGTAACCCTCGCCGTTCCACACCGCCACCCGCACCGACCCATCAGGTTCTGCGTAACCGTCGTCCACGATGTCCACCGCGAACTGGGCCGTGCCGCCGGTCGGGACCGTCACCGAATGCGAACCCAGATCGGCCGCAGCAACGAAGTCGCCCTGTTGTGACACCAGCAAGTTGACGGTCAGCGGCGCCTTCGGAGCAGGGGCGGCGGTGATTGTGAAGGTGGCCGCTTCGCCTTCGGTAGCCGGGCCGCCCCCGGTGACGGTGACCTCGGGTACGGGATCGTCGCCGGCGATGGTGACCGTGAAGGGCGCCCCCAGCGCCAGGACACCCGAAGGCGTGGCGCCCAGACCCACCTTGAAGGTCTCGTCCGGTTCGGCCCTCCCGTCGTCGAGCACCTCGATGGCCCCGCTGCCCTGGGCCTTCCCGGCGGGAATCGTCACCGACGCCAATGAGGTGATGTCGGCTCCGGCGCCGGTCACGGTGGCCGTCCCGGCGCTGACCGAGATGGGAACCACCAGATCACTGGTGAACGTTCCACCGCTCAGCGTCGCCCCGACCGTGACCGTCTCGCCCTCGTCGGCGTCCACGTCGATGCCGGTGCCGCCGTCCACCGACAGACGCAGCCGCGGCCGCCCGTCGGTGCTCTGGCCGCTGTGTCCGTACACGGTCAGAGTGGCCGTCCGCACCTCGGCGAACTCCCCCCAAGAAGGACCGGCCGTGTTCCTGCGGGAGGGGAACTGGTCTGAGATGCGGAGCTTCCAGGTCCCCGAGGGATCCTCTCCCAGGTGCCGGGTGGAACTGAAGTTGAAGCTGCCGCTGATCCCACACGGGAGCCTGCACCCGTATCCCCCTTCCCAGGGCTCCAGCAGCAGAGACTCGGTGCCCGCGGGCGACACCAGCCTGATATCGAGATCTCGGGCGAACTCCGTCCAGAGACCCAACTCGACATCCACATGCTCAACGAAATCGATGGAAGTGGAAAGAGTGAGCGGTATCTCGACCACCTGCCGGTCCTCGAGAATCCGATACGTCACCGACGTGGAGGCCGAGGCGGTCTGCATCGCCGGCAACAGCGGCCACTCGAATGCCAGATCCACCGCCGCGGACGCGTCGACCAGACCGAAACCGTACTTGTGGCTGTAGTGATACCTGTGGTCGGCGTCGCTGTACTTGGAGGCGCCGGTGCTCCAGCTGCTGTCACCGGGGTCGTTGCGGCGGGCGGTGTCCGCCAGGATCAACTTCACATCACGCCAGGTCAACTCGGCATTCACACCGCGCATCAGCGCCACCACACCGGACACCATGGGCGCCGCCGCGCTGGTCCCCCAAAAAAACCGAGTGTACTCGGAATGACCCGTCGTAGTCAGAATATTCTTCGAGAGGCTACTCGAGCGGCTACTCGAGGGCGCGCAGACCCACAGATTGTCCCCTTCCGACGAGTAATCCGACGACTCCCCCGCATGGTTCACCGCGCAGACATTGACAATGCCGCGATGATTGCGGAACTCGGCCATTCCCACCAGGCGATACCACCCGCTTTCCTTGGAGTTCCCGGCAGCCGCCACCTGAACCGTGCCCCGTCCCGAATACCCGTGGGTCAATCCGCTCTCCAGAGCACTGATCAGCAGACTCGGCGCCCGAATCAGACGCCCCGTGTTGAGGCCCTTTTGGCCATAACTGTGATTGGAGACCCCCACCTCTTCCTTGTGACGGGTCAGCGAATCGATCTGGTTGGCGAGCGTGTAATTGCTCAACAGGTTGTAGGGGTAGATCGTCGCTCTCGGGGCGACGCCGCGACTGCCGAGGTCGTTGTCCGCCGCCGCCGCCACTCCAGCCACCCGGGTGCCGTGTTCGCTTCTGCCACCTCCGGTGACGCTGGGGTAGTTGGTGCCCTTGTCGGTCCTGAGGTTCGGGGCCAGGTCCTCATGGCGATGATCGATCCTGCTATCCACAATGGCGACATTGACCCCCTCCCCCCGGCTCACCCCCCACGCGTCGACCACATTGACATCGACCACGGGATCATGACCGTTCGGGCCGCGGTAGTCGGTGTCGCTGCGAAGGTGCCACAGACACCCTGACAGACGATCGGAGAGCCACGCCCGAAAGCCTGTGCAATATCCAACTGTGGGAGAGTCCACGTCGGCGCCCGAACTGCTGTCGACGCCGAGCGGCAGGATCCAGTCGGGGCTCACACTGCGAACCGACGACTCCCCGGCCAGCGTGTCGGCGATCAGCAGCGCATCGAGGGGGGAGCCGGTGGCCACGTAGTAGCTGTCCGCCAAACCCCCCAACACCGACACCGAGCCGCCGCCCGCGTCGTGGTCCGCCAGCACCCCCCGAGCCCGGGCATCCGTCGTCCCGGGCTGGAACTGCACGATCACCCCTCCCCGCAGGGCCATCACCTGCCCGGTGTCCGTCGCCACCCACCTGGCCCCCTCGAACACCGAAGTGCCGTTCCCGTCGAAATCGGGCAGAACCGCCTCCGCCCCCTCTTCGCCCAGCCACTCGGCAACCTCCCCCTCACCCAACGGCCGGACCGGGACACCCCGACCACCGTCATCCCAAACCCACCAACCGTCGTCGCCGAAAATGGCCGCCGCCGACCAGACATCCTCCGCCGGCCCCAACGGATCGCCCGGCAGCTCCTCCCCACCTTCCAAACCCTCAGCCTCGTCGGGCCCGGCGTCCCCCTCGCTCGCGCCCACCGCCGCCGCGCCCGCATTCAGCAACACCGCCGCCGCCACCAGCGCAACCCCCACACCCCGCATCCGCCGGGACAAAGAGAACGCCCAGCGGGCCACCACGCCGCTCATCGGACCGTCGCTCACAGAACACACGCCGGATACCAAGTTAGTCTGCGCTTCCCCCCAAATCTTCGAGTGGTGGTTCAGAGCGCGCGCAAATAGGCGTTGACCTCTCGCCGAGATCATCCAGGAGGCCGGCGTTCCGCCGGGAGTCTTCAACCTTGTCTCGGGTGAGCGCGGGACAGCTAGGTGTGCTCGTCGCGCAGTCGGCGTTTGAGGATCTTGCCCTGCGTGTCCTTGGGCAGAGCGTCGGTGACGTGGACTGCCTTGGGGACCTTGTAACCCGCCAGTGAGGCGCGACAGTGATCGATGATCTCGGCGGGTTCCACCGATCGTCCGGGCCTGGGGACGACGAAGGCGGTCACGGCCTCGGACCAGTAGTCGTCGGGCAGACCCACCACGGCCACCTCCATGAGTGCATCGTGGCCGTAGAGCGCGCGCTCCACCTCCACCGAGGACACGTTCATCCCACCCGTCTTGATCATGTCCTTCTTGCGATCCACGAAGAAGAGGTTGCCGTCGGCGTCGATGCGGACGATGTCCTCGGTGTGCAGCCAGCCGTCCCGGAACACCTCCGCGGTGCGCTCCTCGTTGTTGAGATAGCCGAGCATCACCGAGGGCGAGCGGCAGATCAGCTCGCCCACCTCGGCGTCCGCGCCTTCGTCATCGACGACGCGGATCTCCAACTGCGGCACCGGTTTGCTGATCCAGGAGGCGTCGCCGCCGGGGATCTCTTCCGCCGCCACCGCTGGGAGTCCTGGACCCCACCACCGAGGATCTGAACGGCTACCTGACGGCCGTCTTCAACTTCATCCCGTTCACGTCTCTGGCCAACATCGCCGGCGTGCCGGCCATGTCGGTCCCGTGGGACCGCAACGCCGACAACCTGCCGGTCGGCATCCACTTCACGGCCGGCTACGGGCGTGAGGACGTCCTGTTCCGTCTGGCCGGACAGCTCGAACAGGCACACCCCTGGCCCCTCCGCAGTCCGCAGGCCGATTCCGGCTGACGGCACCCCAGCACCAGCCCGTGATCCCGGCGGGGGCCTGGGTCCACCGCCCGGCACTACCCCGTCATCCCGGTGGAGGCTGGGATCCACTCTCGGGCGCGCCGGCCGGCGCTGCCGCCGGAGTACCGGCCACTCGGGTCAATTGAGGTCGCAGTGCGGCCGCGGAGCGCGCGGCGACTGCGCCGCGCCAGACCCCGGTGCAGTATGCGGCGTCGGAGTACAGCGTCGCCAGAATCCACCTGAGCGGCCCCATGGACGGTCGGCTGGTCGCCCAGGACGCCAACGGATCCACGATCAGCGCCGCCAGTGCCAGCTTCCGGCCCCAGGACGACGCCGTTGCAGCCACGAGCAGGGGGAGCCAGGTGCGCCGGACTGCCGTTGCCGCCCGCCGGCCGGCGACGAGATGGCTTCGCACGACGGTGCGGGCACAGTCCGCGATCGATGTCTCGCTGCGCCCCGCAAGGCGTTCGTGCAACTGCCGCATGCGTCTCGCTGCGATCGACGTCGCTGCCCATGCGCCTCTCCGACCGCCGAGCACCGGGGCCAGCCAGGCGGCGAGACTCCAAGGTGCGATTTCCAGCGGGACTGCGTACCCAGGGTGGCGCGCCGCCAGGGGCGCCGCGGACGTTCCGTAGCCGTAGCGCTGGCGACCCAGCGCGGCCCACCTGGGGCGATTGCGGTGGTGCACGACGACCGACGGCTCGTAGCGCACCGTCCATCCCGCCGCGACCGCCCGCCAGATCAGGTCGACGTCCTCGCCAAGCCGGAGGTCCTCGTCGAAACCGCCGAGCGCGTCCAGAACGTCGCGGCGGAACAGCAGAGCCGCCGAGGGGACGTATCGCACTCGCCGGCGTGGGCTGACGATGCTCGGGAGGGGGCCCATGTCCAGCGGCGAGCAGTGACGCTCGAAGCGGTCCAGCGTGCTGCCGTCGGCCGCTCGGGCGCGCACACGCGGCGCGATTGCGGCGACGGCCGGGTCGGCGAAATGTGCCAGAAGCGGCGCCAACCAGCCCGGCGTCACCTCGACGTCGGCGTCGAGGAACGCCACGATCGGGGTGTCGGTCGCCCGCCAAGCTTCATTGCGGGCTGCCGCCGGTCCCCGTGCGACCTCACGCTGGATGAGGCGGGCACAGCCGCGACGAGCGACGTCCTCGACCGCGCCCTGGCCGTCGCACCGGAGGTGTCGGTGCGCCCGGAGCCGTTCGGCGCGCTGCTCTATCACTTCGGCTCGCGGCGCCTGTCGTTTCTGAAGGACGCGCGGCTGCTGTCGGTGATCGAAGGCCTCGGCGACGCCCCCACGGCGCGGGCCGCATGCGCCGCCGCGGGCGTGGCTGCAGGCGCCCTCCCGGCCTTCGAGCGCGCCCTCGAGCGGCTCGTCGCCGGCGGGATGCTGCAGGAGCGCGGCTCGTGAGCGCGGCGATGCCGCTGGTGGAGCACTTCGCGGCCGGCCTGAACGCGCCGATCTGCCTCACCTGGGAACTGACCTACGCCTGCATCCTGGCCTGCCGCCACTGCCTGTCCAGCTCTGGGCGGCGCGACCCGGAGGAACTCTCGACCGACGAGGCGAAGGCGGTCATCGACGAACTCGAGCAGATGCAGGTCTTCTACGTGAACATCGGCGGCGGCGAGCCGACGATCCGCTCGGACTTCTGGGAGATCGTCGACTATGCGGCGGCCCACCACGTCGGCGTGAAGTTCTCAACCAATGGCTCGCGGATCACGGCGGACATCGCCCGCCGCATCGCCGCCGGCGACTACCTCGACGTCGAGATCTCTCTCGACGGGGCGACCGCCGCGGTCAACGACGATGTGCGCGGCGCCGGTTCGTTCGCCACCGCCGTCGCCGCTATGGAGCGGCTGGCCGCCGCCGGCGTCGCCGGATTCAAGCTCTCGGTGGTGTGCACCCGGCGAAACCTCGGCCAACTCGACGCGTTCGAGGCGCTCGCCGACCGGTACGGGGCGCAGCTGCGACTGACCCGGCTGCGGCCGTCGGGCAGGGGAGCCGACGTCTGGGACGAACTGCACCCCACGGCCGATCAGCAGCGAGACCTCTATCTCTGGTTGCTGGATCACGGTGAGCAGGTGCTGACCGGCGACTCGTTCTTCCACCTGGGCGGCTACGGCGACGCACTGCCGGGACTCAACCTCTGCGGCGCCGGCCGGGTGGTGTGCCTCATCGATCCGGTGGGCGACGTCTACGCCTGCCCGTTCGCCATCCACGACGCCTTCCTGGCGGGCAATGTGCGGGATCCCAGTGGGTTCACACGGGTCTGGCGCGAGTCGGAACTGTTCCGGTCGCTGCGCGAGCCGCAATCGGCCGGCGCCTGCTCGTCCTGCTCGGCGTTCGACGTGTGCCGCGGCGGGTGCATGGCGGCCAAGTTCTTCACCGGGCTGCCGCTCGCCGGACCCGACCCGGAGTGCGTCAAGGGGCACGGGCAGGCGGCGCTCGCGGGCGTCGAGCCGGGTTCGATCCCCAGGCCCTCCGTCGATCACTCACGGGTGACGTTCTCCCGGCGCCGGCCCGACCGGGCATGCGACGAGAACCCTCTCGCGGGGTCGGACCTCGTGGCCTCGGGGGTCTGATGGGCGGCGGATGGTTCGAGTCGGTCGCCGAGGCCCGTCGGCGCGCCGAGCGGGTGCTGCCGCCGTCGGTCGCCGCGGCGCTGCACGCCGGGTCCGAAGCGAGCATCACGCTCGCCGACAACACGGCGGCGTTCGGCGAACTGGGTTTCGCCCCGAGCGTGGCGGGCAAGGCCGGCCATCGGGACCTCTCCGTCTCCGTGATGGGCCAGGCGCTGTCGATGCCCGTTCTGATCTCACCGGTGGGCGTGCAGGCCGTGCACCCCGACGCCGAGGTGGCCGTCGCCCGAGCGGCTGCCGCCCGGGGCACGGCCATGGGGTTGAGCTCTTTCGGCGCCAAGCCGGTGGAGGAGGTCGTTGCCGCCAACCCCCAGACGTTCTTCCAGGTCTACTGGGCGGGGTCGCGGGAGCGCATCGAACAGCGACTCGAGCGTGCCCGGGCGGCGGGTGCCGCCGGGCTCATCGTGACGCTCGACTGGTCGTTCGTGCACAGCCGCGACCGGGGGAGTCCGTTCATCCCCCAGAAGATCGACCTGACGGCGGTCCGGAAGCTCGCGCCGGAGCTGGCGCGACGACCCCGGTGGCTGGGCCGCTGGCTCCGGTCCGGCAGACTGCCCGGGCTCGCGGTGCCGAACATGACGATCTCCGGGGAGGAACCGCCCGGTTTCTTCGCGGCCTACGGCGAGTGGATGCAGACCCCGCCGCCGTCGTGGGAAGACCTGGCGTGGCTCCGCTCCCAGTGGGAGGGCCCGTGCATGATCAAGGGCATCGTGCGGGTCGACGACGCCAGGCGTGCCGCCGACATCGGTGCCACGACCGTCTCGGTGTCGAACCACGGCGGCAACAATCTCGACGGCACCCCGGCGACGATCCGCGTGCTCCCCGCGGTCGCCGAGGCCGTCGGCGATTCCGTCGAGGTGCTGCTCGACGGGGGCGTCCGTCGCGGCGCCGACGTGGTGAAGGCCGTGGCTCTCGGCGCCCGCGCGGTCATGATCGGCCGTGCCGCCCTGTGGGGCCTGGCCGCCGACGGTCAGGCGGGCGTCGAGAACGTGCTCGACGTCCTCCGCGACGGCATCGATTCGGTACTCCTGGGTCTCGGCCGGGGCGCGGTCACCGAACTCGACCCGTCCGACATCGTCGTGCCCCCGGATTTCGCCGTGACGCTCGGCGCCGGCGGGTAAGTGGCGAAGCCGTGCCCGTCGCGCTGATCACCGGCGCCGCCCGCGGCATCGGCGCGGCCACCGCCGAGGCCCTGGCCGCGACCGGCTGGAACCTCGTGCTCTTCGACGTCTGCCGTGACGACCCGGCGCTGGGCTATCCGCTTGCCAGCCGGGAGGAACTGGGAGCGACCGCGCAGCGCTGCGGTGGTGAGGCGATCGTGGGCGACGTGCGATCCGTGGGCGACCTCGAGCGGGCGGTCGAGTTGGCCGTCGACCGGTTCGGCGGGCTGGACGCCGCCGTCGGCGTGGCAGGCGTGTTGATCGCCGCCGGCCGTGTCTGGGAGATGCCCGATGAGCAGTGGCACACCACCCTCGACACCAACCTCACCGGCACCTTCCATCTCGCGCGGGCCGCGGTGCCGGCCATGCTCGCTCGTCCTGCTCCGCGCTCGGGCCGTTTCGTCGCGGTGTCGTCGGCGGCCGCGCTGAAGGCCACGGTTCGCCTGGCGGCCTACAGCGCCTCGAAGGCGGGCGTCATCGGCTTTGTGCGAGGCCTCGCAGCCGATCTCGCCGACACCGGGATCACCGCCAACGCCGTCCTGCCAGGCTCAACCGACACGATGCTCCTGACCCACAGCGCCGAGGTCTACGGCATTGACGACCCCGCCCGCTTCGCCGACCACCACGTCGACCACCGGATCATCGGGCCCGAAGAGGTCGCAGCCGTCGTGGCGTGGCTCTGCTCCGAAGCCTCCGGCGCGCTCACCGGTGCCGCCGTCCCCGCCGACGGGGGAATGACCGCCCGCTAGCTGTGAGCGGCGCGCGAGCGCCCGTGTGTCCCGGCAGACCAATCCCGCGTTGGTCAATCGTTCAGAGCGACCGCCGACTTGCGCTCGAGGGTGGCCAAGTCGTAGCTCTGCAGCAGCCAGTTCGCCCGCCGGTCGAGGCGGGAGTACGAGCCCGAGAGAGTCCAGAGATCCTCGCCGATCGTCAACGAGCGGAAGACCTCGCTCCCAGCGTCCTCACGTTGATGCTCGCTCGGGCCGACATGGCCGACGTAGGTCAAGTCGCCGGCCGGACTCACGCTGAAGACTGCGGCGCCGCGGGTTGGGGCACGGGCGAATCTTTCCGCGACGGGTACGACCAGCAGCCGTGCTCGATCCGCCCACAGGAGGCTCTCGGGATCCGAAGCCGCCCTGCTGCTGGTACCGGGTTGCGTCCAAGTCCCGGTCTCGCGGAACTCGCCATCGACGACCGCGTAGGAGGAGACCTTGGTGGCCGCTGCCCATCTCGATCGGTCGCTCTCGACAGTGGCGAGCTGGTCGGTTCCGATCGGCTGCAGGACGATCTGGTCGTAAGAGAGTGCCGACAGCGCGCCTGCGGGCGAGGGCCTGGTGGGGTCGTGCAGATCGACGACCCGGATCGGTTGCCAGTGGCGTCCCGTGTGGGTGAACGCCCGATCACCGGTGTATCGCACCACCGTGACCGGATCGCCATCGCCCAGGTCGTCGGACCGTCCGATCGTCACGAAGCCGTCCCCGTCCTTCTCGAGAGCGACGATGCGCGACCCGCCGCGGTCGTCCCCCGAGCCGGACGTGCCCTCGTCCACCGCGGCGAAAAGGTGTCCGCCGCGCTCGTGCAGCGGTGACGGCCCGATCAGGTTCCCGGCGACCGGGCCGGAAGCCTCGTAGGCGGCCCGCCACCAGTGCGAGAGGGTGAACCGGTGGATCGATGTGGAGGTCGGGGAACTTGCGGCCGTGGCGTGGCCGGCGCCTCCCTCCCGAGATGGTGCCGGCCACGGCTCGGTGGCGACGTACAGGCTCTCGCCCGTGGCCAGGGCGGCGACGTCCTCACCGACGATCGCCGCCGCGGCGCCGCTCGTTATCGACCGGTTCAGATTGATCGTCAGGGCCGACACGACACCGACGCCGGAGAACCTGCTCGGCGCGACCACGTCATCGCAGGAGAGGAGTTGTCCCTCGCTGAGACGGAGGCCGTTGCCGGCGACGAGTGAGTATCTCGGTAGCCAGTTCTCGAGTGTCGACCGTTCGATGCTCCGCTTGTTCCCGGCGGCGGCGACGCGTTCCCCGGCCGCCGTGGGCGCGTAGACGAGACCCACATCCCTCGGAGCCGACCGGACCACGATCCGGGCCCTCCCCGCGTTGGGCCGGGCGTCCAGGAGACGCCCCTCGACATACAGGCTGCGGCCCCGTCGAAGCTGGTCGTCCACCAGGAACTCGCGCACGACGACGGCACTGCCGGAGGAGCTGGTCCCCGAGATCTGGCCCGGCCTGCCGGCTCTGTTCTCGCCGACGACGAGCACCCGGTTGCCGAGCGTCATGAGGCGGACGGTGCGATCAAGGTCCAGGGGCAGACGGCCCACGAGGCTCGGCTCGGCGCCGGTGACGTCGACGACGGTCAGTGTGCCGCCAACCGTCGTCACGATGCGTTGACCGTCACTGTCGATGAAGTCGCGCAGGCTGTCATCGCCCGCCACCGCCAACCGCCAAGCGTCGTCGTCGGCGCCTCCGGAACGGTCCGACGGGCGGCCGAAGCGGCCGCGGTCGAAGCCGTAGGCGCCCACGTGCCTCGCCGCCTCGATCCGGATGTGTCCCAGCAGGCCGGGGCAGTCGCTGAACCGCGTCACCGTCGCGACGGATCGCGCCTCGCCGGCATCGGGGGTTGCGACCACGGCCGGCGAGGTCGTCGCGGCCGGCGCCGCAGTGGTGCCATCGGCCGGCGTCGGCGGGCGGTCCGACTCCACCTCACCGGCGGCGGGAAGCGGGACGCGGTCGCCCCGCCGCAGCGTGCCGATGTCGTTGCGCTGCAGCAGCGACGCCGACATCGTCCAGAGGTCCTGCCCGATCACGAGCGATCGGCGCACCGGTTCTTCCTCGCGGCCGGCCCCACTGTGGTCGACGCGGCCGAACTCCTCGAGGCCGTCCGCACGCGTCACCTTGAAGACATAGGCCCCGCCGGGCGCGTCTCCCCAGTAGGGGACGGTCACCGGCACAACCATCATCTGGTCTCTCGCCCACCACAGGAACGAGCGGTGGTCGGCCCCGATGTCGGTGAAGGCGTCCTCCAGAGTCCAGGTGTCGATCTCGCGGGGGTCGGCGGCATCGGACACGTCGAAGAGCGAGATCTTCAATCCCCGGTCCCAGCCCCCCTCGGTGACATCCCGCCCGACGCCGACGAGCAGCCCGTCCCCGACGAGGTGCAGGTAGCTGGAGAAGCCGGGGATCTTGAGTTCTCCGAGGACGGCGAGCCGGGTGGGGTCGCTCAGGTCGACGACGTAGAGGGGATCGACCTGCCGGAAGGTCACGACGTAGGCCCGGTCGCCGATGTAGCGGACGGCGAAGATGCGCTCGCCGCGTCCCAGGTCTCCGACCCCGCCGACGGTGACGAGTCTGTCACCCTGCTGCCCGAGGGCGACGATCCGGCTCACGGTTCCCCCGAACCGCCCTGGGGGCCCGTCGGTCGCCGCCACGAACAGGTGCCCGTGGCGCTCGTGGAGTGCGAACTGGTTCAGCAGGTGGCCCTCCACAGAGCCGGAGGCCTCGTACGCGGCGGAGCCGCCCGCGCCGAACGAGAACTTGTGGATCGACGTGGCGTACCGCGCGGCTGCACGACCGGTGATCGCGGAACCGGCGAGATCCGACGCCGACACCCAGGCGCTCGTCGCCACGTAGAGGCTCTGGAGGCTCGAGTAGACCGTCTCCGCCACGGCGAACGTGGCCGCACCGTCATCCGGCGCCAGCGGCTGCGTGAGGTCGACGGTCAGGACCGACGCTGTGCCGAACCCGCCGAACTCGCCGGGCACGTGCACCCGGTCACAAGCGAGGAACGGCTCGCCCGCCTTGAACACCGAACCGTCCGCATTGACCAGCGAGTAGTCGGGCAGCCAGTCGCTGAGAGTGGTCTGCTCGACGACTTGCCGGTTGAGTTCGGCGGCGAGGGAGATTCCGTCCCGATTGAGCGGGCGGACGAATCCCGGCTCGTCGGGGAACGAGTTGATGACGATGCGTGCCGTGCCGCCGACGGAGCGTGAGGAGACGTAGCGGCCCTCGACCCGCATCGTGCGACCCCGGCGGGGCACTCCGTCGAGGAGCACCTCGTCGATCACGACGGTCTCGGGCTGCGTCGGGCCCTGATTGCGGAGATCGGCCTCCGGCCGGATGCCCCCGACATCGTTGCGGATGGCGAGAACACGGTCGCCGTGCAGCAGCAACTCGCCGTCCGGCGTCTCGTCGAGCACGACGTGGCCCGCAACGGCGGGCTCGGCGCCGCTGACGTCCACGACGGTCAGCACGCCCCCCGAGACCGTGATGATGCGCCGGCCGTCGGTCTTGACGATGTCGGGTTCGTCCACCCCCTTCACCTGCACGTTCGTCCCCGAGAACTCGACTCTTGTCGCGCCGCCCCCATCGTCGGTGGCGATGTCCATCGGTGGACCCATGTCGTCCATGTCGTCGCCCATGTCGGACTCGAATTCGGACTCCTCGCCGGCCTCCTCGGACTCGAATTCGGCCGCGGCGACGTCTCTGGCGAACCTGCCGGCCGTGTCGTCGCCGAAGCCGTCCTCCAAGTCGTCCTCGAGGATCTCATCGAACAAGTCGTCATCGAGTGACCGCCCGTACTGGCCCCGATCGAGACCGTACGCCCCGACTCGGCTCAGCGCCTCGGATCGGATGTGATCGAGCAGGCGATCGCAGTCGTCGAAGTTTGCGAGAGCCCAATCGGGCCAGGTCTGCGAGGCCAATTTCGCCGGGGCTCGGCTGCCCGGCTCCGGCGCGGCGGTCGAAACTTCGGTGCGCCCCATGTCCACCGTACGAACGGCCGACACGTCAGCGGTGCTGGAGCAAGCCGTGGCGGCGACGATCAGGACCAGCGTGCCGGCGACGAGTCGGCTCATGCTGAGTCCCCCTTCATGCCCGCGATCAACCATCGGTTGCTGAACGGGCACCCTGACCTTCATTGCTTATCATATGGTCGTGACCACGGTCGTCTCCCGCCTGTCCCGGACGGCGGCGGTTGCCTGGGCGCGACGGCTGAACCGGCTCACCATGACCTGGAACGCCGTCGAGGGCGTGGCCGTGATCGTCGTCGGGATCCGCGCCAGTTCGATCAGCCTCATCGGCTGGGGATTCGACTCGTTCGTCGAACTGGTGGCGGGGCTCGTGCTGGCGTGGCGCCTGAGGCTCGAAAGAGGTGGCGCCGACGCCCGGCACGCCGCGGACCGGCGCGCCCAGCGTCTCATAGCGGCCTGCTTCGCCGTTCTCGCCGCCTACGTGCTGGCCGAGTCGCTGCGCGATCTCATCTCCGGCAACGAGCCGGACGGTTCGATCCTGGGCATCGCCCTGGCGGCCCTGTCGCTGGCGGTGATGCCGATCCTGGCGCGCCTGAAGCTGCAGTTGGCGGTGGTGCTCGGATCCCAGGCGGTGCAGGCCGAGGCGGCCCAGACGACCCTGTGTGCGCTGCTCTCGGGCGCGGTGCTGATCGGGCTGGGAGCGAACATGCTCTTCGGTTGGTGGTGGGCCGACCCGTCCGCAGGAATCTTCATCGCCGTCGCCGCCGCCTACACCGCGGCGCGTATGTGGCGGGCGGACTCGCTCGCCGACACCTGCTGCAACGTGCCCGTAACCGACCTGACCCATGACGGACCCGTCGCACCGGACAGTGGGCCGGCGTAGCTCCGAACGAACCTGAGCATCCCGGGCACGCCGCCCTAGAGTGCCCGGGTGAGCGATTCAGCGGCCGCGGCGCACGGCGGCCGAACCCTCGCCGGCCGCAGCGAACTCTCTCTGGGCATCGCCGGCACGACCCTGGCAGTCACCGCCTGGGGCGCCTCGAGCGTGATCGCCAAGATCATCGACATGGGTGCGCTGGCCCTCATCGCCTATCGATTCCTGCTCTTCGCGATCGTCATGACTGCTGTGCTGAGGGCGCGGCGAGTACCCATCACACGCTTCCACATGCGCCACTCGATCTGGGGCGGTGTGACTCTCGGGATCGATGCGGGCCTGTTCTTCACCGCCGTGAAGTTCACGACCGTCGCGAACGCCACCATCATCAACGCCCTGCAGATCATCATCGTCTCGGCGGTGTCGGCCCGCCTGTACGGGGAGCGGATGCCCCGCCGGGACATCGGTTACGCGGCGCTGGCCATGGTCGGTGTGGCCGTCGTGGCCCTCGAGTCGGCGAGCAGCGAGAACTGGTCCCTCGGCGGCGACCTGGCCGCGATCGGCGCCCTGTTCGGGTGGTCGGCCTACTTCATCGCCACCCGTCAGGCCCGGGACAAGGTGGACGCGCAGCAGTACACCGTCTGCGTCGCCATCTACGTGGGGCTCATGAACCTGCCGCTGGCGGCCGTCTTCGGCCAGGATCTGTCGTGGCCCACCGGCGAGAGTTGGATGTGGCTGGTGGTGATGGCGTTCGGCTCGGGCGTCCTCGGCCACACCGCCATGAACTGGTCGTTGCGGCACGTCCCCCTGTGGTTGGCATCGACGCTGACCCTGCTCATCCCCGTGGTGGCGTCGGGGCTCGCGTGGCTGATCTTCGACGAGTCGCTGTCGGTTCTGCAAATGGTGGCCATCGCGGTGGTCGTGGCGGCATTGACGATGATCGTCCGCAACCAGTCACGGCCCCGGATCGGCGGAGTCCCCGCCGCCGAGTCCGGCCCGGCCGCCGCCGCGGGGAGATCCGGGTCGACCGCTACGTAAGGCGCATTCCCGCTCGCTCGACACGGCGAGGAGACGAGCCCGCAGTCTCCGGGTTGGGCTCGGGGCAGCGCGTCAGACTCGGCGGGCTCGCTCCGCAGCCGGCGGCGGGGACTGACGGCACCCTCGCTCAGCCGGGCAGCGCCAGGCGGGCCCGGCGGTCCAGCGTGTCGACGTCGTTGCTCTGCAGCAGCCCGCGCGACAGCGTCCACACGTCGTCTCCGATGATCAGCGAGCGCTCGATCCGCTCGGTGTCGTCCCGGTCCCGCGGCCAGCAGAGCTGGAAGCGGTCGTTCTCGGTCACCTCCAGGTCGATGATCTCGAGATCGATGTCCCAGTGGGCCGCCTCGGTCGCGGGCACGGTGTCGCAGCTGTAGCCGACGGGGTTGCCCACCTGCTCGGGCGTGCAGACCAACAGCAGAGGGATCTGTCGACCGTTCCGAGGCTCGAGGTCGAAGTCGTAGTAGCAGTCGGTGGAGAAGGTGTAGTCCTCGGTGCTGTGGGTGATGAGGTCCTGGTAGTCGAGGCCCCGCTCCCTGGTCACCTCGAAGACGGCGGCGCCGCTGGGAACCTCGTTGCGCCACGACCACACCGGCACGATCATGAGATTCTCCGGCGCCCACCACAGGAACGCCCGGTGGTCCCAGTCCACGCTGCTCTCGGCGTCGGCCAGACTCCACGTGTCGATCTCGACGGGCTCGGCGGGGTCGGCCACGTCGAACAGCGACGCCTTGAAGCCCATGATGCGGCCGGCCCGGTCAGTGTCCCGGCCGATGCCGACGAGCAGGCCGTCGCCGACGGGGTGCAGGTAGGCCGAGTAGCCGGGAATCTTCAACTCGCCGAGCACCTCGGGCTCGGTGGGGTCGGCCAGGTCCACCACGTACAGCGGATCGACCTGGCGGAACGTCACCACGTAGGCGCGGTCGCCGATGTAGCGCACGGAGTAGATCCGCTCGCCGCGCCCCATGTCGCCGACGCTGCCGACGACCGCCAGCCTGTCGTCGGTCTGGGTGAGGGCGAAGATGAGGCTCTCGCTGCGGCGGTCGGCGCTCCACGGCGAGCCGTCGGTCACGGCTACGAACAGGTGCCCGCCGTGCTCGTGCAGGGAGAACTGGTTGAGCAGGTGGCCCTTCACCGAACCGGAGGCCTCGTAGACCGCAGGCCCGTCGGGGGTGAGTGAGAACTTGTGGATCGAGGTGCGGTAACGCTCGTCGAGGTCTCGTCGCCAGGTTGCGACGTCGAAGAACGGCTCCGGCACCCATGTGTTCGTCGCCACGTACAGGTTCCGGTGGCTGGCGTAGATCGTCTCGCCGGCGGCGAACGTGGAGGCGCCGTCGCCCAGCGTCAGGGGCCCCTCGAGATCGAAGGTCAGCACGGCCAGCGACCCGAAGCCGGAGAACCGCGACGGCACGTACACCCGGTCGCACGCCAGGATCCGTCCGTCCTCGGTGACCGTGCCCTCCGAGGAGACCACCCGGTAGTGCGGCAGCCAGTCATCGAGCGTGCTCTCCGCCACGACCCGGCGGTTGGCGGCGGCGGCGACGGCTTCGCCCTTGGCGTTCCGCGGGTACACGAACGCCAGCTCGCTCGGGTGCGAGACGATGACCACCCTCGCCGTGCCGTCGATGGACCGGGAGCTGACGTAGCGGCCCTCGGTGTGCAGGCTGCGGCCCCGGCGGGGTGTCCCGTCGAGGAGGATCTCGTCGATGATCACGATGTCGCGGTCGTAGCGGCGGCTCCCGGCGTCGGCGGGCAGCGGCTCGATGGTGCCGTAGTGGTTGTTGATGACCAGCGCCCGGTCGCCGTGGAGCAGCAGTTCGCCGCCCCAGCGCTCACCGAGGAGCACCCGACCGGTGATGGCCGGCTCGTCGCCGGTGACGTCGATCACGGTGAGCGTGCCGTTGCGCACCGTGATGATGCGGCGCCCGTCGGTCTTGACGATGTCGGGTTCGTCCACGCCGGTCACCTGCACGTTCGTGCCCGAGAAGTCGTCGCCGCCGTCGACGACGGCGGGAGCGGGAGCGGCGGCGTCGTCCGCGGCGGCAGCGCTCTCGGCCACGGCGAAGTCGGCCTCGATAGCCTCCTCGTCGAAGCCTCGTCGCCCTAGGGCGGGACCGAACCGGTCGCCGTCCAGCCCGTACGGGCCCACGCGGCTCATCGCCTCGGCCCGGATGTGCGCCAGCAGGGCGTCGCAGTCGTCGAAGTTCCTCAACGTCGAGGCGAACTCTGCGTCGCCCGGCGGGCTCTCCGTCGCCGCCGCGCTGGCCGCGGCCTTGGCGGGTGTCTCCTCCCCGTTGCCGATCCCGGCGCATTCGGTCATGGGAACGGTCAGGGCCAGGATGCCGGCGATCAGTGAGCGCATGGGGTTCTCCTTGTCGTTCCGACGGCGGCGCTCGGAGATGGGACCGGGGCGCGCCCCGTCAGGTTCTGTGTCGTGACCGTATCGGTTCCGATCCTCTCACCGGTGTCTGACGACCGAAACACCGCTCCGGTTCCCGCCCTCGCGGGAAAACTCTCGTCGCCCAGCGCGGTGGCGTGCCGCGCCGCGCTCCGGTTCCCGCCCTCGCGGCAAACTCGCGGCCTCTCGAGTCGGGACGCGGCGGGACGGCCGCTGCGGAGTTGCCGGCACGCCGCCGACGGCGTATCCTCGGAGGTCCGCCGCGGGGTGGAGCAGTCTGGTAGCTCGTCGGGCTCATAACCCGAAGGTCGGAGGTTCAAATCCTCCCCCCGCCACTGAGAAATCCCAGGTCAGAGCAGCTCTCCGGGCTGGAGTTTGTCGTCAGTGGGCCGAGTTCTGCCCAAGTCTCCACTGTGGGATACGGCCCAGCAGGCGCGCGTTGAGGATCCGCTGACCGGGCGCAGGTGCGCTGCATCGCCAGCGATCACGTTCGCCCCCGCCGGGACCACTGCGAAGACCAGCGTGACCTTTCTACGCAAGGCCGCTGCTGAGCCGAAGAAGTATGTGTTTATGGCGCGAGCCGATCACGTCGGGTTTGTCATGAGCAAGGGCTCGCCGGCTCGAGATCCACGGATCGAATCTATCGGGACGCTCTCGTCGGCTTGGTGGGGGTGAACTCGGCGGGCAGGTGCTTGATGCCGTGGATGAAGGATGATGCGAGGAGGTCCGGTTCGCCGGTGGCGCGGATGTCGCCGATGCGGCTGAACAGCTCGCGGAACATCACCTTGATCTCGCGGCGGGCGAGGTGCGCGCCGAGGCAGTAGTGAGGGCCGGGCCCGCCGAAGCCGACGTGGGGGTTCGGGTCCCGCCGCACGTCGAAGGCGAGCGGGTCATCGAAAACCGACTCGTCCCGGTTGGCGCAGAGGTAGTGCATGACCACTTGGTCGCCCGCGTCGATCTTCTGGCCGTCCAGTTCGGTGTCGCACAGAGCGGTGCGGCGCATGTACGTGACCGGGCTGGCGACGCGGACGATCTCCTCGGTGGCGCTGTGGGCTGTGCCCTCGAAGTCCTCGGTCCAGATGCGGCGCTGGTCGGGGTGGTCGGTGAGGTACAGCAGGCCCCAGCTGATGGCGTTGCGGGTGGTCTCGTTGCCGGCCACCACCAGCAGGATGAAGAAGCTGGCGAGCTCGGCGCGGGTGAGCCGCTCGCCGTCCACCTCGGCGTTGACGAGAATGCTGGTCAGGTCGTCGGTGTCCACCCCCACCTTGGACTCCGCCACCTCGTCCATCAGCTGGGTCAGGGCCCCTCCGGCGGTGAGGATGGCGGTGATGAGATCCCCGAACTCGGGCACGTACTCGGGGTCGCCCCCGCCGAGGATCACGTTGGACTGGTCGAACACGAAGTCGTGTTGCGACGCCGGGATCCCCATCAGGTCGCAGACGATGCGCAGCGGCAGCCGGGCCGCCACGTCGGTGACGAAGTCGCATTCGCCCCGCTCGCACACCTCGTCGGTGATCAGCCGGGCCTGGCCCTGCACGGAGTCCTCGAGGCGGGCCAGCATCCGGGGCGTGAAGCCCGCCGAGACGAGCCGTCTCAGCCGGGCGTGGCGGGGGTCGTCCATGGCGATGATCGAGTTGAAGTACTCGTTGAACTCCGGCGGGAAGTCGTTGATGGTGACCCCGGACGCCGAGGAGTAGATCTGCGGGTTGCGCGACACCTCGAGGATGGGGGCCAGCCGGGTGACGACCCAGGCGCCGGGGACTCGGATGCTCTCCAGATCGCCGTAGAACTTGAACCCCGGGAAGAAGGTGAGCGGCTGGGCGCGCAGCCCCCCGAGATCCGCTTCCACCTCGCTGCGATGCCGCTTCCAGAAGACGTTGTGGATGGGGTTCCGCGGATCCCCTTCGGTGGCAGGCGGGGGCTTGGCGGCGGAGTCGGGCGTGGTTGCCCGCTCAGGTGTGGCGGCGGTCATAGAACCAATTCCCGGTCGATCCACTGCGTGCCGCGTTCCAACTGTAGTGACCGGCAGGGCGTCGAACCTCGGGGACGTGCTCGCGGCAGACGACGACGGCCGTTCCAACTGTAGTGACCGGCAGGGTGTCGAACCTGCGAGGGCGACGAACCTACGATGGCGAGGTGCCCGTGGGTGCTGACGAGAGGATCCAGCCGGCCCTCCATGCGCTCCTGTCCGATGACGTCGACGGCTTGCGGGCGGCTCTGGAGGCCGACCCGGAGGTCGTGAACCTGAAGGTCGGGGACAACACGCTGCTGGAGCTGACCACTCAACCCGACGTCGGCCACTCGTCCGCGGAGATCATCGACGCGCTGATCGGTGCCGGCGCGGCGCTGGATCGGGCTCTGAACCTGGCCGGGTGCTGGAACCTCCCCGACCTGTGCGCGCAACTCCTGGCTGCCGGCGCCGATCCGGCGGCCCGCGCCGACGCCGGCCTCACGCCCCTGGAGTCGGCGGCCATGCACAGCTCCGCCGAGGCCGCCGACGTGCTCGTGAGGCACGGGCTGCACCGGCAGACCCTGTGGCTCGCGGCGGCCAGCGGCCTGCTGCGGTGGGTGCAGGGCTGGGTCGCCGCCGACGGAACACTGCGGGCCGACCCGGGGCCGTACCGCCCGGACTGGGCCGCCGTCGGCCGTGCCGCCGGCGCCTCACCCCGGGACGACCCGGCCGAGATCGTCGGCGAGGCCTTCGTCTTCGCCGCCCTCAACAACCGGCACGCCGTCGTCGACTATTTCCTCCACACCGGCGTCCACGTCGACGTGTGCCCGTACCGGAACACCACCGCGCTGCACTTCGCCATCCAGTTCCGGCGCGTCGACATGGTCCGCCGGCTCCTCGACCGGGGAGCCTCGGTCACCGTCTCAGACGGCGTCTACAACTCCGACGCCGCAGGATGGGCCAGGGCCTGCGACGACGGCAGCCAGGCGGCGACCACGATTCGCTGGCTCGTCCGCGCCGCTCATCGGTGAGCTATCGCCGAATGCCCGGGGGGTTGCGGCACGCGGACTCATTCCCCGCCGTTCTCCCGGGCGCCGATATAGGGTCAGTGGCATGGAGATGCGGAACATCGGGACCCTGCCGGTGTCTGTCGTGGGGCTGGGATGCAACAACTTCGGCATGACGATCGACGCCGAGGCCTCGCGGGCGGTGGTGGACGCGGCCCTCGAGGCCGGGATCAACTACTTCGACACCGCTGACATCTATGGAGGGGGCAAGTCGGAGGAGTTCCTGGGTGCGGCGCTGGCCGGGAACCGTGACCGTGCGGTGATCGCCAGCAAGTTCGGCCACGCCAAGTTCCTGCCGGAGGGTCAACGGGGCGGTGACCCCGCCTGGGTCCGCCGCTGCGTGGACCGCAGCCTGCGGCGGTTGGGCACCGACCGCATCGACCATTACCAGATCCACACGCCCGACCCCGAGACCCCGCAGGCCGAGACGCTTGGCGCCCTGGCGGAGTTGGTGGAGGAGGGCAAGGTCTTGGAGATCGGCTGCTCCAACTTCACCGCTGACCTCGTCGACGCCAGCGTCGATGCCGCGGCCGAGATGGGTGTGGGCAACTACGCCAGCGTCCAGAACCACTACTCGGTGCTGACTCGCGATGTCGAGGACGCCGGAGTGCTCGCCGCCTGCGGCCGCGCCGGCATGGCCGTGGTGCCCTTCTTCCCGCTGGAGTCCGGGCTGCTGACCGGCAAGTACTCCGGGGCGGCTCGACCCGACGGCGCCCGCTTGACCACGATGAAGGGCCGCACCTGGGAGCGCTTCCTGCGCGAGGAGAACCTGGCCGCGGTGGACCGGCTCATCGCTTACGCCACCGAGCGGGGCCGCAGCATCCTGGAGTTGGCTATGGGGTGGCTGGTGTCCAACCCGACGGTTGCCTCGGTCATCTGCGGCGCCACGAAGCCTTCGCAGGTGGCGGCCAACGTGGCCGCAGCCGGCTGGACGATGACCTCCGAACAGCGAGCCGAGATCGCCGCACTGGCCTAGCCGGAACCGCCCCCGCCGGCGGGCAACTCGAGCTCGTTTGGGATCCACCACCGGGGCGTGCGCGCGGGGGAAGCTACGGCGGTGGCCGGAGCTGCCGTCGAAATCGGGTTGGCGGAGCAGTCTCGGCGCAGCACCGACGGGGGATGGCCGGGTGAGTCATGACGTGAGAGCCGTCGCAGTCGGGGGCGGGCGCCGGTCGGAGCGGCTGGTGCCTGACGGCAGGGACGCGGCGACTCTCACCACGCGGATCCAGGTGCGTAGCGCCGGCGACCCCGAGGAGCGCCGCATCCTGGACGCGGCGGCCCAGTTGGGGGTGACGGGTCTCACCGGCTGCCGGCGTTGGACGGTGTACCACCTCGAGGGACAACTCGGCTCTGCCGACGTGGCTCGGCTCTGCGCGGACGTTCTGGTGGATCCCGTCACCGACCAGGTCGCGGTCGGCGAGCCGGCCGCGGCGGAGCGGGTGGTGGAGGTGGCGCCCATCGCGGGAGTGACCGACGGTGCCGCGCGGGAGTTGGAGCGGGCGGCCGCGGTGCTGGGACTCCCGTCGCTGCGAGCAGCCACCGCGCGCCGTTATGAACTGAGCGGCGATCTCGACGATGACGACCTGGCTGTGCTGACGCAGCGGCTGCTGGCCAACCCGACGATCGAGCGCAGCGGCAGCGGCGAGTTGGCCCCGTCGTTCTCACCCACCTGGGAGGTCGCACCGGCGGCGCCGCCGGTGCGGGTGATCGGTTTGGATGACGGGCAACTGGCTGCCTTGAGCCGGCAGCGGATGCTGTCGCTGGACGTGACGGAGATGCGAGCCGTCCGAGACCACTTCGCGTCGTGCGGCCGCGACCCCAGCGACGCCGAGCTCGAGACCCTGGCGCAGGCCTGGTCGGAGCACTGCGTCCACAAGACCTTCAAGGCGGAGATCCACCTCACCCGTACCCGCGCCGACGGCCACCTCGAGGTGTCGCGCCATGACGGCCTGCTCAACGCCCTGCGGCGGGCGACCGCCGAGCTCGAGGCCGGCTGGCTGCGGTCGATCTTCGTCGACAATGCCGGCATCGTCGCCTTCGACGACGAACTGGACCTCGCTGTCAAGGTCGAGACTCACAACCACCCGTCGGCTCTGGAGCCCTTCGGCGGGGCCAATACCGGTGTCGGCGGTGTGGTGCGCGACGTCATGGGGGTCTCCGCCCGGCCCATTGCCTGTACCGACGTGCTGTGCTTCGGCCCCGAAGATCTTGCCGAGGCCGACCTCCCCGCCGGCGTGCTGCATCCCCGCCGCATCCGCGACGGGGTCGTGGCCGGCATCGGCGACTACGGCAACAAGCTGGGCCTGCCCACGGTCAACGGTGCCGTGCTGTACGACGCCGGCTACGTGGGGAACCCGCTGGTGTTCTGCGGGGCGCTGGGACTGCTTCCCAGGGATTCGCATCCCACCACCCCCATGACCGGCGATCGGATCGTCGTCATCGGCGGCCGGACCGGCCGCGACGGCATCGGCGGTGCCACGTTCTCCTCGGCCGGGCTGGACGCCTCTGTTGTGGACCGGGCCGGCTCGGCGGTGCAGATCGGCGATCCGATCGTCCAGAAGGGCTGCATCGAGGTGATCGAGCGGGCCCGGGATCGCGGTCTGTACAACGCCATCACCGACTGCGGCGCCGGCGGGCTGTCCTCGGCGGTGGGGGAGATGGGCGCCGAACTGGGAGCGGAGGTTGATCTGGCGACGGTTCCGCTCAAGTATCCGGGCCTGCTGCCCTGGGAGATCTGGCTGTCCGAGGCCCAGGAGCGCATGGTGCTGGCCGTGCCCGCCGAGAAGGTTGCGCCGCTGCGGGATCTCTGCACGGGCTGGGAGGTGGACTTGAGCGACATCGGCTCGTTCACCTCGTCCGGGCGGCTGGTGGTGCGCCATGGCGCCTGCGACGTGATCGACCTGCCCATGGAGTTCCTGCACCACGGCCTGCCGCGGCGGACTCTTGTGGCGGAGCACCGCGATCCGGCCATCGGGGCGGTCACCCCCGGCTCGCCTCCCGCGATCGACAACGAGAAGCTGCTCCTGGACCTGCTGGCGCATCCCAATGTCGCCTCCCGCGAGTCGATCGTCCGCAGCTTCGACCACGAGGTCAGGGGCGGGACCGTGGTGCGCCCGTTCGCGGGCCCCGGCGCCGACGGTCCGACCGACGCGGCTGTGCTCAAGCCGCTGGGCACCTGGCACCACGACAGGGCGGTTGCTCTGGCCGTGGGCCTCACGCCCCGCATCGGGGCCCTGGATCCGTGGGCGATGGCGCTGCATGCCATCGACGAGGCGTTCCGCAACCTCGTGGCTGTCGGGGCGGACCCCGCGCAGATCGCCCTGCTGGACAACTTCAGCTGGGGTGACCCGACGAAACCCGACCGGCTCGGATCGCTGGTGCGGGCCGTGGAAGGCTGCGTCGAAGGGGTTCGCCGGTACCGCGCCCCGTTCGTCTCGGGCAAGGACAGCCTCTACAACGAGTTCGACGGCCGGGCCGTCCTCGGCACGCTGCTGATCTCCGCCGTCGGGATCGTGCCGGATCTGCACCGGGCGGCGACGAGCGCCCTGACCACCTGCGGCAGCGACCTGTGGCTGGTCGGGCGAGGTTCGGGTCACCTGGGCGGATCCCTGGCGGCTGACGTGCTGAGCCTCGGCGACGCTCGGGTCCCGCCGCCGTTGGGGGATCCGCTGCCCCGCTACCGGGCCGTGCACGACTTGATAGCGGCCGGGCACGTGAGCGCGGCCCACGACGTGAGCGACGGCGGGATCGCGGTTGCGTTGGCGGAGATGGCCATCGGTGGTCGGCTCGGCCTTCGGGCGACCATCCCCGGTGACGCCGCCGACCCCGACGCTCGCAGCCCACTCGGGATGATCGCGGCCCTGGCCAACGAGGCGCCGGGGCAACTCGTGCTGGAAACCCCCGCCACGGCGCGGGACGCGGTGGCGGCGAGGCTGGGTGCAGTGGGGCGGCGCATCGGAACCGTGACCGGCACCGGCGAGATCGAGCTCCGCGTCGCTGCCGGCGCAGGAGGAAGATCTGCCACGCCGATCGGCACCTCGGGTCACGTGACGTTGACGGTCGAGGATGCAAGGCGCGCCTTCGGGTGCCGCTCACCGTCACCATGAACCGTCCCCCGGTCCTGATCCCCCACGCTCCGGGTACCAACCGCGACGCGGAGGCGGCCTTGGCGGTGGCGGCCGCCGGCGGTGACCCCCGGATCGTCGCCGTGAACGAGCTGAGGAAGCGGCCGGCGGCATTGTCCGACTACGGCGCCGTACTGCTGCCGGGCGGTTTCTCCTACGGCGACGCGTTGGGGGCCGGTGGGCGCCTGGCCTTGGAGCTGCGGGCCTGGTTCGGCGCCGAATTGCGCCAGGCGGCACGATCGGGAAAGCCGATCCTCGGCATCTGCAACGGCTTCCAGACCCTGGTGAAGTCGGGACTGCTCGGATCCCGCACCTTCACGCTGGCCGTCAACGCCGGTGGCCGCTTCGAATGCCGCTGGGTGACCGTCCGGATCGAACCGGGCTGCAGCTCGAGTTGGCTGGCGCCCCTGGGGGGTTCGCGCATCCGTTGCCCGGTGGCTCACGGCGAGGGGAGACTCGCCGTGGCCGGCGCCCGGGCCGTGACCGAACTGATCGAGGCGGGGTGCGTGGCCTTCCGCTACCTGGCTTCGGGGACCGAAGGCGGTGCGGCAGCCAACGCGGCGGGGGCCTATCCCGCCAATCCCAACGGATCGGTCGACGACATCGCCGGGATGTGCGACCCGACCGGCGCCATCGTCGGTCTGATGCCCCACCCCGAGGATCACATCGCGGACTGGCAGAGGCCCTCGGGCCCGCCGGGAGAGCGAGGCTCGGCCCTCTTCGAGGCCTTCGTGGACGCCGCTCGATGACCGTCGCCGCCCCGAACACGCACGCCTTCGGGGGCCTTCCCGACGAGATGGCCGCCGGGTTGGGGCCGATGCGGCGGGGCAAGGTGCGCGATGTGATCGACCTGGGCGACCACCTGGCACTCGTGGCAACCGACCGGCTGTCGGCCTTCGACCAGGTGCTGGGGCTGGTGCCACAGCGCGGCCAGATCCTCAACCAACTCTCCGCGTGGTGGTTCGAGCGGCTCGCCGACATCGTTCCGCCGCACATCGTGGCCACCGTCGACCCCAACGTCTCGATCGTGGAGAAGTGCGCGCCCCTGCCCGTTGAAGTGGTGGTGCGGAGCCGGCTCACCGGCACGACCTCCACGTCGCTCTGGACCCGGTACGAGTCCGGCCGAAGGCGCATCGACGGGATCGACTTCGTCGACGGGATGGTCAAGAACGATCCGCTGCCGTGCCCGGTCATCACCCCGACCACCAAGGCCCACAGCGGCCATGACCAGCCGCTGAGCGAGGCCGAGGTCATCTCGGGTGGCTGGGTCGGCGCCGAGCGCTGGGACCAGGTTCGCACCGTCGCGCTGGAGTTGTTCGAGAGGGGTCAGCACACGGCGGAGGCTGCCGGCCTGGTCCTCGTCGACACGAAGTACGAGTTCGGGATCGGTCCCGGCGATCGGCTGACGCTGATCGACGAGGTGCACACGCCGGACTCGTCGCGCTTCTGGCGGTTCGCCACCGTCGAGGCGCGCCGGCAGGCCGGGCTCGAACCGGAGAACCTGGACAAGGAGATCGTGCGCCGCGCCTACGCCGCCGCGGGGTATCGCGGTGAGGGTCGGCCCGAGCCACTCGGCGACACGCTGGCAGCCGAGACGGCGGCCGCCTACCGGCAGGTGTTCGAGGCGCTGACCGGGGCACCGCTCCAACCGGCCCCCTACCCGGCCGAGTCCCGAATCGCGGCCGCCGTGGCGACGTCTCCCCATGCGCGCCGGGCCGGCAACGGTGCGCGATGATGCCCGCGTCCATGGCTGCAGGCAGCGATCCGGGCTCAGAGCCTGACCCGCCGAGGGGCGTCCGATCGAGCGCGCGACGCGGCGCGCTGCCCGGCGCCGGGCGGGAGTCCGGCTCGGCGCTGGTGGGGGTGGTCATGGGCAGCGACTCGGACTGGGCCACGATGCGCCGCTGCGCGGAGGTGCTCGGAGACTTCGGCGTCGCCCACGAGTGCCGCGTCGTGTCCGCTCATCGCACTCCTGACCTGCTTGTGGAATATGCCGGGGGAGCCGAGGGCCGGGGGTTGCAGGTGATCGTCGCCGGTGCCGGAGGCGCCGCCCACCTGCCGGGGATGCTGGCGGCGCAGACGATCGTGCCCGTCATCGGCGTGCCGGTTGCCGGCCGGGCGCTCAACGGCATGGACTCGCTGCTCTCGATCGTGCAGATGCCCGCCGGCGTGCCGGTGGCCACCATGGCCATCGGCGAAGCCGGCGCGGCCAACGCCGGACTCCTGGCGGTGGCCATGCTGGCCCGCCAGGATCAGGATCTGGCCGATCGGCTGACCGCCTACCGGGCCACCCGGGCCGCCCAGGTCCGCGCCGCCCAACTCGAACGGTAGAGGGGCGCCGGAGATGGCGGGCGGGGAGATCTCGTGAACGTGCTGGTGCCGCCGGCGGTGATCGGCATCGTGGGCGGCGGGCAACTGGGCCGCATGCTGGCGCAGGTGGCACAGCGCCACGGATACCGGGTCGCCGTGCTCACCGGCGGGGACGAGCGGACCCCCGCCGGTGCGGTCGCCGACATCGAGATCGCCGCCTCCTTCGACGACACCGCAGCCGCGCACCGTCTCGTGGACTGCGCCGACGTCATCACCTGGGAGCTGGAGGACGTGGACCTCGGCCTGGCCGGTGTCGCAGCCGAGGCCGGGGTGCCGGTCCGGCCCCGGCACCAGGTGCTGGCCGCCGCGGCCGACCGCGCTGCTGAGAAGAGAGCCCTGCAGGCCGCCGGCGTCGCGGTGGCGCCGTACCGGGAAGCGGCCGGGCCGGCGGAATTGGTCACCGCAATCACCCACCTCGACGGGCCGCTGATCGTCAAGACCGCCCGCAGCGGCTACGACGGCAAGGGCCAGGCCCGCCTGGCCGCCGACCGGTCGGAGGTGGAGCGGACCGCGGTCGCCGCCGAGGTGTTCCGGCGCCTCGGTTCGGTCCGGCTGATCGTTGAGCAGGAGGTGCCGTTCGATCGCGAGGTGTCGGTCGTGGTGGCCCGGTCCGCGAGCGGCGCGGTCGCCGATCACGGGGTGATGGAGAACGTGCACGTCGGCGGGATCCTGGACACCACCACGGTGCCGGCGCGGCTGCCCGAGGAGGTGACCGCCGCGGCGCGTCGCATCGCCGCCCGGCTGGCACGCCACCTCGACGTGGTCGGCGTGCTGTGCGTGGAGATGTTCGTGGTCGGCTCCGATCTCCTCGTCAACGAGGTGGCGCCGCGCCCGCACAACAGCGGCCACTGCACGATCGAGGCGGCAGCCGTCAGCCAGTTCGAGCAGCAACTCCGGGCCGTCTGCGGATTGCCGCTGGGGGACGGCGGCTGCCGGCCGGCGGCCATGGCGCAGTTGCTGGGCGACCTCTGGGCCGGCGGCGAACCGGCGTGGTGCGAGGCCCTGTCGGACCCCGGGATCCGGCTGCATCTCTACGGCAAGCGGGACCCCCGGCCGGGCCGCAAGATGGGGCACTTCACGTGCGTCGACGCCACACCGGAACTGGCCCTGAAGCGGGTTCTGGCAGCCCGGGAACGGCTGGCCTCGTGATCGGCCCCGCCGGCGACCGGATCCGGGAGGAATGCGGCGTGGTCGGGGTGTACGCGCCCGGCCGCCACGCCGCCCGGATCGCCTTCTTCGGCCTGCACACGTTGCAGCACCGCGGCCAGGAGGCAAGCGGGATCGCCAGCTGCGACCGGGGAGCGGTCCATCTGCACCGTGGCCCGGGCCTGGTCGGGTCGGTCTTCAACGAGGACAACCTCTCGACACTCAGGGGCGAGGCCGCCATCGGCCACAACCGCTACAGCACGACCGGGGCTTCGGCGCTGCGCAACATCCAGCCGCAGGTGATCGAGACCATCGACGGACCGCTGGCGGTGGCCCACAACGGCAACCTGGTCAACGCGCCGCAGCTCCGGCGTGACCTACTGGAGAGCGGTGTGGGGTTGCAGACCTCCTCCGACACCGAGTTGATCGTGCAGCTGCTGGTGGTCGCCGCCGGTGGCTGGCTCAGCCGGATCCGGGCGCTCATGGCGCATCTCGAAGGCGCCTACTCCCTGACCATCCTGACCCGTGACGCCGTCTACGGGGTGCGAGACCCGCGCGGGTTCCGCCCGCTGGTGATGGGCCGGCTCGACGACGGCTGGGTGCTGGCCTCGGAGAGTTGCGCACTGTCGGTCGTCGGGGCCACCTTTGCCGGCGAGGTGGCGCCGGGGCAGATCGTGCGGATCGACGCCGGCGGCATGACGCTCGAGCAGGGAGCGCATCCCCGGCAGCCGGCATTCTGCACCTTCGAGCAGATCTACTTCTCGCGGCCCGACACGCATCACGGCGGCTCGCTGGTCCACGCGGTGCGGCAGCGCCTCGGCGCCAGACTCGCCATCGAGGCTCCCGCCGACGTAGATCTGGTGGCACCGGTGCCCGACTCGGGGACACCGCAGGCGGTGGGATACGCCCAGCAGTCGGGGCTGCCCTACACCGACGGGCTCATCAAGAACCGCTACGTGGGCCGGACGTTCATCGAACCCACCCAGGAGCAGCGCGAGGCGGGCGTGGCCATGAAGTTCAACCCGCTGGGCGACAACGTGGCGGGCAAGCGGGTGGCGCTGGTCGACGATTCGATCGTGCGGGGGACCACGTCGGGTCCGCTCGTGCGGATGCTGCGGGACGCAGGGGCGCTCGAGGTCCACGTGCGAGTCGCCTGCCCGCCGATCACCGACCCCTGCCACATGGGAGTCGACATGGCCGCCAAGCAGGAGCTGATCGCCTCCGAGCGGTCGATTCCCGAGATTTGTGACCACATCGGCGCCGACTCGCTGGCGTTCCTGTCGCTCGAGGGCATGATGGAAGCGCTGGGAGCCGTCGACGGCTACTGCAACGCATGCTTCACCGGCGTCTACCCGTTCGAGCCTGAGATGTTCGTGCAGTTGGAACTCGGGGCCAAGGACCAGTTCGCCTCGGTCTGGGGCGACTGACGTGCGGCGGACGACGGCGTGCTGCCAATGGCGGGCCCGGCTGCGATGAGGCCGCCCCCCGGAGCGGACGGGGATCGGTCGTGAGCTGCGTCCTGGTCGTGGGCGGCGGCGGCCGCGAGCACGCGCTGGCCTGGGCGCTGAGCCGCTCGCCGCACGTGGAGCGGCTGCTGGTGGCTCCCGGAAACCCCGGGACCGCCGGCCGCGACCGGACCGAGAACGTGGCCATCGCGGCTGGCGACATCGACGGGCTGGTGGCGCTGAGCCGCCGCGAGTCGGTCGACCTTGCGGTGATCGGTCCGGAGGATCCACTGGCCGCGGGGCTCGTGGACGCGCTCGCAGCGGTCGGGGTCGCCGCATTCGGACCCGGCGCCTCGTGCGCCCGGCTGGAGGCCTCGAAGACGCACTGCAAGCAGTTCCTGATTCGCAACCGGATACCGACTGCCGCCGCCGACGTGTTCGCTGATGCCGACGCGGCTCTGGCGAATCTCGGCTCGCGGCCTGACGTGCCGGTGGTCAAGGCCTCGGGACTGGCGGCGGGCAAGGGTGTCATCGTCCCCGAGACCAGAGACGAGGCGGCCGCCGCCGTCAGGGCCATGCTGGTGGAGCGGCGCTTCGGATCCGCAGGTGAGCGGATCCTGCTCGAAGAGCGCCTCCGGGGCCGCGAGGTGTCGGTGCTCGCGTTCTGCGACGGGGAGCGGTTCGCCCTGCTGCCTCCCGCCCAGGACCACAAGCGGCTCCTGGCGGGCGACGAGGGGCCGAACACCGGCGGGATGGGGGCCTACTCACCGTCCCCCGCCGTCGACGATCGGCTGCTCGAGCAGATAGGCGAGGAGATCATCGGCCCGACCCTGGCCGCGCGGCGGGACGCCGGAACGCCGTACCGCGGATTGCTCTACGCCGGGCTGATGATCACCGCCGACGGGCCCAAGGTGATCGAGTTCAACTGCCGTTTCGGAGATCCCGAGACGCAGGCGGTGATACCGCTGCTGCGTAGCGATCTGTTCGAGATCATGGCTGCCTGCGCAACGGGGTCGCTGGGCGACGTCACCATCGACTGGTCGGAGGCGGCGTCAGTGGCGATCGTGATGGCCTCGGCCGGCTATCCGGGAGCGAGCGGCGATCCTGTCCCGATCTTCGGCCTCGACGCCGCCGAGCAGGAGGGTTGCGCGGTCTTTCAGGCCGGCACAGCGGTCATCGGCGGAGCGGTGCACGCCACGGGCGGGCGGGTCCTGAGCGTGACGTCGATCGGGCCCGACGTGGGCACCGCCGCCGACCTGGCCTACCGCGGGGTTGCCGCCATCCACTTCGAGGGCGCCCAGCATCGGGCCGACATCGGTCCGGCGCGAACCGGAGCCCACCCTTGAGTCCCACCTCGGCGGAGCGCGCCGCGCCGATCCCAGCGGCGCCGGCTGCGGCCCGCTACCGAGCCGCCGGTGTGGACATCGAGGCCGGCAACCGGGCGGTGGCGCTGCTGTCGGCGGCCGTGGCCTCGACTCGCACGCCGAACGTGCTCTCGGCGCCGGGGGGGTTCGGCGGGCTGTACTCGCTGGCGGGACTCGATGCGGAGCATGTGCTGGTGGCCTCCACCGACGGTGTGGGCACGAAGGCCGAGCTGGCCGGCCGCCACGGGCGCTGGCGAGGGATCGGCGTCGATCTGGTCAACCACTGCATCGGCGACATCGCCGTGCACGGCGCCAGACCGCTGTTCTTCCTGGACTACATCGCCATGTCCCGGCTCGTGCCCGAGGCGGTGGCCGAGATCGTGTCCGGCATGGCCGACGCCTGCCGCGAGGCCGGCTGCGCCCTGCTGGGCGGGGAGACGGCGGAGATGCCCGGCGTCTATGTCCCGGGGACGATCGATGTGGTCGGGACCATCGTGGGAGCGGCCCGGCGAGACCGGCTCCGGCCGCGCCCGGAGACGGTGCAGGCCGGAGACGTTCTGGTGGGGATCGCCAGTTCGGGACCGCACACCAACGGCTACTCGCTCATCCGGCGCCTGCTCGACGAACGACCCGGTGCCTCTGCGGACGACGCACTGATCGATGCGCTGCTGGCACCTCACCGCAGCTACCTGCCCACCGTCTCGCAGATCACGGTGGCCGGGATCGAGTCGAAGGCGCTGGCCCACATCACCGGCGGCGGCTTCTTCGACAATCTCCCCCGGGTATTGCCGGACCATCTGGGCGTCCGGCTGCAGCTCGGCACCTGGCCGGTGCCCGAACTGTTCGCCACGCTCGTGGACTGGGGTGGGCTGGCCGATTCCGAGGCGTTCAGAGTCTGGAACATGGGGATCGGCCTCGTGGCGGTCGTGGACGAGGCCGACGCGGAGGTTCTGGTGGGGCAGGGCCACTGCGTGATCGGGTCGGTCGTCGATGTCGCCGCTCCGAACGGGGCCCGGGTCATGCTGGCGGGGTCCTGGCGGTGAGCGGCCGGCTGGTGGTGATGGCCTCCGGAGCGGGGACGAACCTGGGCGCCATCCTCGACGCCATCGCCGAGGGGCGCCTCGACGCCGAAGTGGCCGCCGTGATTGTCAACCGCCGGGGTGCCGGGGCACGCCTGCCGGCCGAACGGGCGGGAGTTCCGGTCCACTACCGACCGCTGGCGCCCTATCGCGGGCAGGCTCGGCACAGGACCGGCGGCGAACCCCTGGCTGCGAGGGCGCCGCGAGAGCGGGCTTGGGACGCCACAGCGGACCGGCGCCGCTACGACGCCGACCTGGCGGAGTTGGTGGCGAGCATCGAACCGGATCTCGTGGTGCTGGCGGGCTGGATGCACCTGCTGTCGTCCAGCTTCCTCGACCGCTTCCCCGACCGGGTCATCAACCTGCACCCGGCCCTGCCCGGGGAGTTCGCCGGCACAGACGCCATTGGCGACGCCTGGAGGGCCTTCGAGGCCGGACGGATCAGCCGGACGGGCGTCATGGTCCACTACGTGCCTGACGAGGGGGTGGACGACGGCCCGCCCATCGCATCGGCAGAGGTGCTCATCCACCCCGGCGACACGCTCGAGACCCTGCGCCGGCGGGTCCGGGAGACCGAGCACGAACTGCTGGTCGCCGCAATCGCCGAGACCCTGGCCGCGCCGGTCGTGCGGCGACTTGCGCCGCTCCCCTGACCCGGCTGCGCACCCGGCAATCGAGGCACGCATGACGCGGGGCCAACACTTCTACCCCGGCGAGCGCCGATCGCAGCCGGTTGCTGTTCGGCTTGGTCTGCGCCACCGCGACCCCGGAGGCGGGCCTCGCTGCCGACGGAGGCATCCAGGCCGTAGGTTCAGGTGGGCGCGCCAATTCTGTATTGTTTCGCGCGTGCTCTTGTCCGGGAGGCATGGATATGCCTGATGGGGACGACCCACGCGGCCGGCGAGATGTTGGCGAGACAACTCGACGGCTGCTGGAGGCCGCCGCGGCGGAGTTCGTCGAGCACGGCTATGAGAAGGCGGTGGTCAGCGACATCGCGCGCCGGGCCGGAGTGACCACCGGCGCCGTCTACGCGCGGTGGCCCCACAAGAGCGACGTCATGGTGGCCGCCCTCGATCGGATCTTCGAGGAGATCCTGCCGGAGCAGAGGATCAAGGACTTCGGTTCGGACGCGTTGCCGGTTGGCGACATCTTCGTCATGTGGGGAGCACTCCTCCTGAGTTCCGATGCGACTCAGGACGTGCTGGTCCAAGTATTCGGAAGCGCGCGCAACAATCCCGCGGTGCAGGAGCGCCTGCAACGATTCCTCGGCGACCAGGCTGATCAGTTGGCTCACCTCGTCGATAGGGGCAAGGAGGAGGGAATCTTCGATCCCGAACTCGGCACGGCCTCGGTGACCCTGATGATCCAAGCGATCGGGATCGGGACGCACCTGCTGCTGTCCGCTGGGCGAGACGATCTCCACCTACCATCCGAGCGCGAGTGGGCCGAGTTGATTGCGAGGTTGCTCGGCGGCCTGAAGCCGCAGGGTCAATAGGCCTTCGGCAGTCGCAGAACCAACTGGCGGTCGCCGGACCAGCCGACGAGCCGCTCGGTGCCGTTCGCGATGTGCGCGGGCACGGCATGCTCCGCCCGTGGGGATCGCGGCCGGCGACAACCCGCGGAATGCGCCGCTGTCCTTCGATTATTCTGAGCAGTCGCCCGTACTGATAGCGCACTGGTCGGGGGATCTCCAATCGCACCGAGCGCCAACTCCTCTGTAGGAATCGCCACAGCGACCGCACCGGAAGGGGCGGTCGCCACGCTCCGTCCGTACGACAGGGCTGGCCGATGACCGCCTGGTGCCGGATACGTGACGACTCCGGCGCGGTCGTGGCAGCGCGCGGCAACGGCCGGTTGAGGCGCGTGCGGGTGGACGGTCAGCCCGTTCGTGACCTGCACCCGATCATCAGGGGCGAGGTCGCTGCCGCCGACGTGGAGTTCGGCGAACCGATCGCACTCGCAGACGCCCGGTTGCTGGCGCCCATGGGCTCGTTCCCGCGCAACATCTTCTGCATCGGCAAGAACTACCGGGCGCATGCACTGGAGTTCACGACCAGCGGGTTCGACGCCTCCGCCGGCGCCGCGACACCGACCGACGTCATTCCCACCGCGCCGATCGTCTTCTCGAAGCCCTTCACCTCCGTGATCGGCCCCGGCGACGTCATCGAATCGCATCCGACCCTCACCGAGAAGCTGGACTACGAGGCCGAGTTGGCGGTCGTCATCGGCCGCGGCGGGCGGGACATCGCCCTGCCCGATGCCCTCGACCACGTCTTCGGCTACACCATCGTCAACGACGTCACCGCCAGGGACCGCCAGCAGACCCACCGCCAGTGGCTGTTGGGCAAGGGCCTGGACACCTTCTGCCCCATGGGGCCGGCCGTGGTGACCGCCGAGGAGATCGACCTCGCCAATGCCGTCGTGGAGTGCCGCGTCAACGGCGAACTCCGCCAGAAGGCGTCGGTCGCCGACCTCATCTTCGACGTCCCGACGCTGATCCGCGACCTCTCCGCCGGCATGACCCTCGTGCCCGGTGACGTCATCGCCACGGGAACGCCCGCAGGCGTGGGCATCGGCTTCGACCCGCCGCGCTTCCTGAAGCCCGGCGACGAGGTGGCGGCAACCATCGAACCCATTGGAACCCTCACGAACAGGATCGGATGAACCATGGCCACAGGCTTTCGCGCCCTCGGAAACAAGCACGTCTGGGTCGAGGAGAGTGGTGAAGGACCCGCGGTGGTGGGCATTCACGGCCTCGGCGGCACGTGCAACATCTACGGGCCGCAGATCGCCGCCCTAGCCGGTGCCCATCGCTGGGTGACCTTCGACCTCAACGGCCATGGCATGAGCCCCATGGTCGGCCCCATCTCGATCGAGAACTGGGCCGGGGACGTTGTCGCCCTCATGGATGATCTGGAGTTGGCCGAAGTCGCCCTGGTCTCGCACTCCATGGGCACGCTGGTGGCCCAGCAGGTGATGGCCATCGCCGGCGAGCGCATCCGGGCGTCCGCGCTCCTGGGCCCGGTGCGCAACCTGCCGGACGCGGCTCGCAGCGCCCAGGCCGATCGTGCCGCGCTGGTGCGGGCCCAGGGCATGGCGGCGGTGGCCGGCGGCATCTCCCAGGGCGCGGTCTCGGCGAAGACCCGCGCCGAGCGGCCCGTGGTCCCGGCCATGATCAAGGAATTGCTGCAGCGCCAGTCCGCTGAGGGCTACGCGGCCGCCTGCGAGGCTCTGGGCGGCTCGAGCCCGCCGGACATCTCGCGGGTTACCTGCCCGGTGCTCGGTGTCACCGGCACTGAGGACATGGTCTGCCCGCCGGACGGGCTGCGTGCCATCACAGGGGAGTTCGCCGACGCCACCGCCGTTGTCATCGACGACATCGGGCACTGGACCACGCTGGAGGCCCCCGCCGAGGTGAACGACCTCCTTGGAGACTTTCTGAAGACGGCCTGAATTCCCCAGCCGGAGCGCCGGCCGTCGAATACTCGACAACCGATCAAGACAAGGGAGGCGGAGCATGGGAAACACCCTGTTCACGAACATCAACATCCTGGACGGCAACGCCGAGGGGCCGGTCGCCGGCGAGGTGAGCGTCGCCGACGGCCGGATCAGCGACGTCGCCACGAACGGCGGGGCACTGCCCCGCGATGACCGGCGGGTGATCGACGGCCGCGGCATGACGCTCATGTCGGGCCTGTGTGACGCCCACACCCACTTCACCTGGAACAGCGGGGGCAGCCTCGACGCCCTGGCGGGCATGCCCGTTGAGGACCACACGATCGTGGCCGTGGAGTCGGCGCGCATCCTGATCGACTCCGGCTACACGATGTGCGTCGGCGCCGCCTCGGCCAAGGAGCGCATCGACATCGCCGCCCGCGACGCCATCGACGCCGGCATGATCCCCGGGCCCCGCTACCTGGCCTGCGGTCAGGAACTCGCCACGCCCGCCGGCGTGCTGGTCTACGGCATCACGCGGGAGGTCTCCGGCGCCGAGGAGATGAGCCGCGCCGTGCGGGAGATGTGCGGCCAGGGGGTCGACAACATCAAGCTGATCCTCTCGGGCGAGTCCATCACCGAGCGCGTCTGGGCCAAGGACACCTACATGACCGACGAGGAGGTGCGCGCCGCGGTGGTCGAGGCCCACCGGGTCGGCAAGAAGGTCGCAGCCCATGCCCGCAGCACCGACTCCATCAAGCAGTGCCTGCGCCAGGGGGTCGACATCATCTACCACGCCAGCTACATCGACGACGAGGCGGCGGACATGATGGAGGAGCGCCGTGACGACGTGTTCGTGGCGCCGGGGCTGCACTGGCTGTATGCGACCCTCTACGAGGCGGCCGACTTCGGCTACCCCCAGGAGGCGGCAGAGGCCGTCGGCTACAAGGACGAGCTCGAGAACTCCATCGTCGGACTGAAGGAGATCCACCGCCGGGGCGTGCGCGTGCTGCCCGGCGGCGACTACGGCTTCGCCTGGACGCCCCACGGCACCAACGCCCGCGATCTGCAGCACTTCGTGGAGTTGCTGGACTTCACGCCTATGGAGACGATCCGGGCCGCCACGGTCCTCGGAGGGGAGATCTTCGGGCGCTCCGACGAGTTGGGCCGCGTGGCGCCGGGCTACCTGGCGGATCTCCTGCTGGTGAACGGCGATCCGTCCAGCGACATCACCGTTCTCCAGAACCACGACAACCTGGTCGGGATCATGAAGGACGGGAAGTGGCACAAGGATCCCGCCATGGCGGGGATGTAGCCGGCCGGACGGCTGAGGACGACATCGTGGGGGCTGTGGCCTCGGACTGCTGAGTAGCGACCTTGGACTTCATTGCCAAAGCCGTGATCATCGGCCTGACCGAGCAGGCGCCGCTGGTGCTGGCGGCCATGGGCATGGCCCTGATCTACAACCTCAGCAAGGTCATCAACGTGGCCTTCGCCGAGACCATCACCCTCGGCGCCTACTTCGCGCAGTGGATCAACGTCGCCTTCGCGGCCAGTTTCTACCTGAGCCTGGCCATATCCGGGATCCTGGCCGGCGCGCTGAGCTGTGTCACCTACCTCCTGGTGTTCCGCACCGCCGAACGGCGGGGCGTGGGGCCGGTGGAGGTGATCATCATCTCGCTGGGGCTCTCGGTGCTGCTGCGCTACGCCCTGCAGTTCGTGTTCGGCTACGAGGCCCGCTTCTTCGAGACGCCCCCGCCGCGCTTCATGAAGCTGTTCGGCGTGGGGTTCACGTCCTTCCAACTCACGGCTTTCATCCTGGTCGTCATCCTGGCGCTGCTCTTCTACCTGTTCGTCCAGAAGACCGTCTGGGGACGTCAGGTGCGGGCGCTGGCCAGCGACGCCGATCTGGCCAAGGTGAGCGGCATCAACCCGCTGCTGACGACGCTGATCATGTGGTTCATGGCGGGCGCCGCCGGCGGCCTGGCCGGCGCCTTCTGGGGCGTCGGCTCCTCGGCCAAGCCGGGACTGGGTTGGGATCGCTTCCTGCTGACCCTGCTGGTGGTGCTGGTGGGCGGGGCGCGGGGCCTGCGGGGCGTGATCCTGGCCGGCATGGGAACCGGTGTGCTGCTGTCGGCCCTGAAGCTGGAGATCGCCCCGCTGCGGGCCGAGATCGTGCTGCTGGTGGCTTTCATCATCGTGTTGAAGCTCCGGGGCAACCGCTTCCGTGAGCTGGCGAAGGTGTAGGCGATGAGCGCCGTCTGGGACTACCTCTTCGGGTCGCCGGCGTTCTTGATCTTCGGGACCTACACGCTGATGATGATCGTCGGGCTGGGGATCCTGCTGCACCTGCAACTCGGCGTCACCGGGATCGGCAACTTCGGTGTGGCCGGGTTCTGGGGCGCGGGTCTCTACACCTTCGGGATCATGCAGGTGACCTACGACCTGGGCTTCTGGTTGGCCCTGCTGGCGGCGACCGCGGCGGGCGGCGTGCTCGGCCTGATCACGGGCTGGGTCATCGCCGATCTCGACGACGACGGCGTGCTGGCCGCCACGCTGGCCGTGGCGACCATCGTGTTGCTGGCCATCGAGAGCGAGAAGGACATCACCGGTGGCCGGGTGGGCCTGGGCACGATCGATTTCCCGTTCGATGTGGGCGACCGCACCGATCTGGCCTGGCTGGCGATCCTGTTCGGCGTCACCGGCGTGCTGCTCTGGTACGCCCGCCGGGTGCACCGCTCGCCCTACGGGCGCCTGCTGATCGCCACCGGCACCAACGAGCCTCTGGCGCGGAGCCTCCGCAAGCCGGTCAAGCGCACCAAGGTCGGGGTCATGGCGCTCACCTCGGCAGGCATGGGCGCCCTGGGCGGTCTCTACGGCCCGATCGTGCACTTCTTGTTCCCCACCCAACTGACCGTGGCGATCACCGTGTCGGTGATCACCGCCCTGGTCCTCGGCGGCCAGCAGCGGCCTCTGGGAGCCTTCGTGGGGGCGGTGCTGACCGTGGGGCTCTTCGACATCGTGATCAAGCTGTATGTCCCGTTGCCGAAGGATCTGCTGGAGCACGCCTTCCCGGTCACCAAGCAGATCATCTTCGGGGCACTGCTGATCTTCGTCTTGCTCTTCCGCCCGCTGGGGTTCCTGGGCCGCATGCGGCGGGAGAGCCACGTCAAGGGGCTGTCCCGTGTCTGAGGGCAACGGGAGCACCCCGGGCGGCCGCGCTGTGATCCGCATCAGCGGTCTCACCAAGAGCTTCGGCGATCAGACCGTCGTGAACATCGACGAGTTGGTGCTGGGCAGCAAGCCCGTCGAGGGCCTCATTGGCCCCAACGGCGCCGGCAAGACCACCCTGATGCGCCTCATCATGCGCTCCACCCGGGCCGACACGGGCAGCGTCGTCCTCGACGACGGCTCCACCGACGTGGCGCTCTCGAAGCTGCCGCCACACCGGATCGCCTCACTGGGCGTGGTGAAGACCAACCAGGTCACTCAGGACTTCGCCGGTCTGACCATCTGGGACTCGCTGCTGCTGGCTGTGGCGCAGCGCCACGACGAGCGGCCGCACCGGATCTACCGGGAGCGCCACCTCCTGGAGCGCCACGGCGAGGAGATCCGGAGCTACCTGGATCTCTTCGAGTTCTCCGAGCCGGCCGGCTTCGCTCATTCCACCGGCGAGAAGAAGCTGTTGGACGTGATCCGCTGCCTGCTCCTGAATCCCAAGATCCTGTTGCTGGACGAGCCCACGGCGGGCCTGCCCGACGACGTGACCACCCAGATCATCGACTTGCTGCGCATCAAGGTGGCAGAGGGCATGTCGGTGATCATCGTGGAGCACGATCTGGACGTCATCTGGGGATTCAGCGACATCGTGCACTTCATGGCCGAGGGGGACGTGATCCTGGAGGGTGACCCCGCCTACATCCGCGCGCACAGCACCGTGGTGGAGAAGTACCTCGGGAGCGGCCATGTTTGAGGCGAGCGGCATCTGGACCGGCTACGAGGACATCGACGTCATCAAGGGCCTGGATTTCACCGTCGGCGAGGAGGTGTTCGCGATCCTGGGGGCGAACGGCGCCGGCAAGACCACCCTGCTCTCGGCCATCGCGGGACTGCTGCCGCTCACCTCGGGTTCGATCCGCTTCAACGGCGAAACGATCTCGGACATGCCGCCGTGGCGCATCGCCGCCATGGGCGTCGGACTCGTCCCCCAGGAGCGGGGCGTGTTTCCCGACCTCACCGTGCTGGACAACCTGCGGGTCGGCGGTCTGGTGGCCAAGCAGGCACGCGGTGACCGGATCGACGAGATCATGGAACTCTTCCCGGCGCTGGCGGGCCTCCGCAACCAGAGGGCCGGCACCCTCAGTGGTGGCGAGACCAAGATGGTCGCAGCGGGCAGGGCCCTGATGCAGGACGCCAAGCTCCTGCTGATGGACGAGCCGACGGCGGGTCTGGCCCCGCTGTACGTCGAGAACTTCTTCGACAGGATCCGCCGGATCCACGAAACTAAGCAGGTGGCGATCATCATCACCGAGCAGAATGCTACGAAGGCCCTCGAAGTGGCCGACCGGGCGATGGTGCTCAGCCTCGGTGAGGCGATGATGATCACCGATGCCAAAGACCTCACAACCGACCAACTGAGGAAAGGATACAAAATATGAGAAAAGCACACCGACAGACGGCGGGCGCCAAGCGCTCGCGCAGTTGGGTGTGGCGAGCGGGCGCAGTTCTGCTTGCGGTCAGCCTCGTGGCGGCCGCCTGCGGGGACGATGACGACGGCGCCGCGGCGCCGCAACCCGCTCCCGCCCCGGCTCCATCGCCGGATCCCGCCCCCGAACCGCCGCCGCCGCCGGAGCCGGCTCCCGAGCCTGAGGCTGAGCCGATCCTGCTGGGCGATCTCGCCTACTTCACCGGCGACTTCGCCTCGGTCGGCGACCTGCTGGCATCGCAGGTGGACTTCCCGGTCAACGAGGTCATCAACCTGGATCCGCCGCTGGGGCGCCCGATCGAGGTGATCCACGAGGACATCGGCACGGTCGGCGAGGCCCAGGCGGTCCGCAAGCTGCTCGAGCAGGACGGGGTCGACATCGTGTTGAGCTCCGCCCACGAGTACTTCACCTACCGGGACTTCATGCTGGACTGGCAGGAGGACAACGACGGGCCACTCATGCCGACCGTGCACGGCGGCGTGATCCCTGTGAACGTGGGCGGACGCCCCGGCGAGCCGATCTTCCGGGCACAGGGCAGCGACGAGGGCCAGGGCGTCACCGACGCTCTGTACGCCGAGGCTCTGGGCGCCGAGGCGGTGGTCATCATGACCACACCCACCGCCGGCTACCAGCTCACCGCCGACGCCACCGAGAAGGCACTGGACGTCATCGGCATCGAGTTGCTGGAACGCATCGACGCCCCCGGCGAGCAGTCCTCCTACCGGACCGAGGTGCAGCGGGCCGTGGACGCGGCGCCTGACGCCGTGATCATCCTCGCCCAGGCCACCGAGAGCGCCATCATGGTGAAGCAGTTCGCCGAGGCGGGCTGGGCCGGAACCATCATCGGTGAGGTCGGCTGGTCCGAACCCGAGTTCGCCGCCACGGCGACCGCCGAGGCATTGGCGGCGCACGAGGTGGTGGCCTACCCGTCGTTCCACCGCCAGGACAACCCGGCCTGGGACTTCTACCAGCCGCTCTGGGACGGCAACGAGACCTACACCCAACACACGATCGCCGATGATCCCTACTCCTTCACCACCTACGACCTGCTGATCGTCACCGCGCTGGCGATCGAGGAGGCGGGCTCGGTGAAGGGCTCGGACTGGGCGCCGGCCATGTTCAAGGTGTCGGGCGCGCCAGGCACGAAGTGCTACACGTACAGCAACTGCCTGGCCCTGATCCGGGCGGGCACCGACGTCGACTACGAGGGTGTGACCGGTCCGGCCACCTTCAGTCCCGGCGGCATCAACGCGGTCATCCCCGTGGTCCGGATCTTCGGCCCCGACGGCGAGATCGCCGATCAGGTCGCCGTGGACTCCGAGCGTCACCTCGAGATCCTCGACCAGGTGGCATTCAAGTTCGAGGGTTAGTCACCTCGTAACAGACATCGTGGGTGGGGCCGTCCACCGGCCCCACCCACACCTCCTTCCGGGTCAGCGCGCCTCCGGCTCCCACCTCGTCATTCCGGCGAAGGCCGGAATCCAGGGCCACCGGTGACGACTGCCGAGTGCGCGGTGCTCTCCTAGGCTCACCGCGGGTCGTCCCGGATCGGCGACCAGATCGGGAGGACTCGCCACATGGTCGAGGAAACGGTGCACCGCGTTCTCTGGACGTCGTCGAACATGGCGCTGCTGGGCCGCATCGCCGCCGAGTTCGAGACCACGCGGCCCTTCGCCGGGCGGCGCATCGGGGTGTCGCTGCACCTGGAGGTGAAGACCGCGGTCCTGCTCCTGGCCCTCAAGGCGGGAGGTGCCGACATCGTTGCCACGGGCAACTACGGCACGTCGCAGGACGACGTCGTCGCCTACCTCAACGACCACGGCATCGACGCCCGCGGCAGCGGCTCGGACTCCCTCCAGCGACACCTGCGCCACGTCGAGTCGGTGCTGGACTCGAATCCCGACATCCTGCTGGACAACGGCGCCGACCTGGCGCGCCGGGCCGTCGACCGGGGCCTGGCGGTCCTCGGCGGGACCGAGGAGACGACCTCGGGACACAACATCCTCGCCGGGGAACTGGCGCCGCATCTGAACTTCCCCATCATCGTGATCAACGACACGCCGCTCAAGGCGCTCGTCGAGAACAAGCACGCGGTCGGCCAGTCCACCTACGAGTCCTTCTGCCGGATCACCAACCTCATGCCACAGGGCAAGCGGTTCATGATCGTCGGCTACGGCTGGTGCGGGCGCGGGATCGCGCACTACATGAGAGCCAACGGGGCCGAGGTCACCGTCGCCGAGATCGACGAGATCAAGGCGCTCGAAGCGGCACTCGACGGCTTCAGGGTCGGCGACGTCGCCGCGCTGATCGCCGAAGCAGACGTCGCCATCACCGCCACGGGGGTCGATGGAGTGATCGGTGTCGACGAACTCGGGCTGGCGCCGGACGGAATCCTGCTGGCGAACACGGGCCACTTCGACCGGGAGATCGATGTGCCCGCGCTCAACGCGCAGACCGCCGAGCGGATCCCCCTCGGGGATGTTCTCGCCCGGCACGTTCTCGAAGACGGCAGGACCATCGATCTCATCGCGGAAGGACGGATGTTCAACCTCGCCGGCAGCCGGCCCAAGGGCAACAGCATCGAGTCCATGGACATGGGATTCGCCATGCAGGCTCGGTCGCTCGAACGCGTGGCCCGAGACCATGCGTCGCTGCCCCGCGGTGCACAACCAGTGCCCGACGACATCAACCGGGCGCTGGCACGGGAGTTCACCCGGCAGATGGGCAACCCCGTTTGAGGTGACCGGCCGTGCGCCCTAGCCGGTTGAGCCGCCCACGGCGTCGCCGCAGGTCACCTTGAAGTCGAAGATGACGCGTTCGGGAGCGGTGGCCAGGTTGAACATGATGTCGGTCGTCTCCGCGAGGCATTGCGGGGGCAGGCGGGTGAGCGTTACGGTGGCGTCGCAGGCCTCGCCGCCGCTGCCGAGCGCGCGGGTGGGCACACCGTCGAAGGCATCCTCGGCGGTGGGGTCGTCCGCGAGCGCCGCCGTGATGTTGTAGCGGCCCTCCCGCAGCTCGACGAGGGTGATGCCCTCGATCCTCTGGATGCCGTTCGAGGGGTCTGGCGGCGGCATCACCCCGGGGAGCGGCGACGGCGGTTCGCAATCCGTCGACAGGGCGTAGTGCACGGCAGCGCCGCCGGAGTCGCCGACGACGGTCTGCAGCAGGAAGACGGTCTTGCTCACGACGCCGACGCGGACGTCGACCGTGGCCAGGCCGGCAATGTCCTGCAGGACTTCGAGTTTCCGCCCCATGAAGGTGGCGACGAGGTGGCCGGGCAGGCTGAGCGACACGTCGTAGCGGCAACTCTCGCCCGCCGAGGTGAGGTTCACCACCGGCAACTCGACCGTGACGATGTCGTCGGTCTCGGTCGGTGTGTCCCGGTCGTCCACCTCCGAGGTGGCGCTGCTGCTGGTGGAACAACCCTTGGGGGCTCGCTCCGTGGGCACGGCCGTCGCGCTGAAGGTGGCGCGCAGGACGGCGTTGCGGTCGGTGGCGTCGCGGTCGACCGGGACGGCTGGATTCAGACGGAGCACGATGCGGGACTTCTTGCTACAGGCGGTGTCGGGGTCGTCCAGCGTGATGATGATCCTGAAGTCGTCGTCGGGTCCGAACGGGGCGGGTCCCACCATGCAGTTCCCGTCCGTGGTCGCCTCGATCATCATGACGGTCCATTCGTAGACGCATCGCGGGCTGGTCACCACGACCTCGGTGGCCTGCGTGCCCGTGAGTTCGCCGGGCTCCGGGTCGGCGTCGGGTGTCCCGTCGGCCTCCACCGTCAGGGTGATCTCACCGGCCATTCCCGACGTGCCGGAACCGGGGTCGCAGCCTCCCAACGTCTTCCAGGACACCTTGTAGGTGCCGGCGATGGCCGGGGTCGTGATCGCCACCAGCCGCTTCGGCACCTGCCCGTCGCCGTCCTGCCCGATCACCGGAGCAGCGGATCCCACGAACGCCGAGACCGCCGCCACGGCGGCGAGTGCAGCCCCGATCTGTCGCCGGGCTCTTGACACAACACATCCCTTCGCTCCACGGGAGCCGAACAGGGCGCAGCCCGAGATGCCAATTTAGTTTGCAGGTCGGCGCTGAACGGGTATTTCCACATCGGAGCGCGCGGCGTCGCCGCGGCTCGGATGACGGCGGTCTCGGGGAAGGCGCGTCCTGCACCGTCCCCCTCACTGCCGCAATGGCGTCGCCGCGGCTCAGATGATGGCGGTCTCGGGGAAGGGCTCGCCGCGGGCGATGCGGTCGTAGCCGAGAGGGGTGAGGTCGAGGGTGCGGTACTCGCCGTAGGTGATGAGTTCGGAGGCGCCGAGGCCCATGGCGGGGGACTGCTGCACGCCGTGACCGGAGAAACCGTTGATGAAGATGAAGTTGGCGACCTCGGTGTGGGGCCCGATCACGGCGTTGTGGTCGAGGGTGTTGTGGGCGTAGTGCCCCGCCCACTGGCGCAGCACCTTGGCGCGTTCGAAGGCGGGGACGCGGTGTGCCAGCACCGGCCAGATCTGCTCCTCCCAGACGTCGGAGTCCATACTGAAGTCGTCGAAGGCGACGGCCGGGTCGATCTCCGGCGTGGATCCGGCCACGTAGACGGCGCCGTCGCTGCGCACGTGCACGCCGGTCGGGTCGATCGTGAGCGGCAGCGCCCGCGGGAGCGCCTCGGCGGCGTCGAAGACGACGGTATAGCGCTTGCGGGGCTCGACGGGCAGCTCCACGCCGGCCATCCGGGCGGTGGCGGCGGCTCGCGGCCCCGAGGCGTTCACGAGTGTGCCGCAGGCGACGGTCTCGCCACTGGCCAGCTTCACGCCATTGATCCTGCCGTCCGAGCGCTCGATGGCGGTGACCTCGCCGGTCAGGTACTCGACGCCTGCGAGGCGGGCCTTGCGCCGCCACCAGTCGAACATCGTGGCCGAGTCGAACCAGCCCTCGTCCGTGGTGTTGTGGCTGCCGCAGACGATGTCGTCGACGTTGTAGAAGGGGTACTCCGCGGCGATCTCGTCGGGGGACATGATCACCGTCGCGGCGCCCAGGGAGGACTGCAATCGCTGGCTGGCGCGCAGCGTGGCGGCGAAGCTCTCGTCGCCGGCGAGGTACATGTAGCCGAAGTGGCGGGTGGCCAGATGGGGGACCTCGGGGTCGTCGCCCATCCAGCGGCGGAAGTTCCGCACGTAGTCGGCGCTGAACTGGCTGATCCGGATGTTGAGTTCGTTGGAGTACTGCTGGCGCATGCAGCTGTTGGTGCGCGCCGTGGAGGTGAACTCGTAGGACGGGTCGCGCTCCACGACCAGCACGCTGCCGTCGAAATCGTCGTTGGCGGACAGGAACCAGGCCGCCGACGAGCCCATGACGGCGCCGCCGACGATCACGACGTCGTAGGACGACCGCCGGGGCGCAGTGCTCAGCGGCGGGAATGGGGGTGCGTGCACGGCGTGTGTCGTCGGTGGGCGCCGCCCTCAGAGGACATAGCCCTGGAGCCGGTCGTTCGCCTCCGCGGCGGGGTCCCGCTCGGCGGGGTCGCCGAAGCCGCCGCCGCCGGGCAACTCGAGGATGAGCCGCCGGCCCGCGGGTACCGTGTGGCGGCCCTTGGCGGCGAACGGCGTGCCGTCGTCGAGGCAGACCCGCCCGGGGGCGCCGTCGCCGCCGCCGGCCCGGCCACGCGCCGGGTTGTCGACGCGGTCGAACATGGCGGAGAACTCGAACAGGTAGCCGTCGGTCGGACCGATCTCCATGATCTGGCCCAGCCCGCCGCGCCGGCGGCCCGCTCCGCCGCTGCCGGGTCGGATCTCCTTGCGCCAGACCACGATCGGGCCCACCTGCTCGGTGGCCTCGACGCTCATCGTCATCACACCCGACGGGAAGGCGGTGGCGGTCAGCCCGTCGAGGGTGGGGCGGGCGCCGCCTCCGCCGCTGTTGAACATGAGGATCTCGGCGGGGGGCAGCGGCGTGGCCGGGTCGGCGGTGCGGGCGCTGGCCTGGAAGTTCCAGATGGCCCCGGACCCCTCGGCGGGCACCACTCCGGGCAGGGCCTGTGACAGGGCGCCGAGGCAGAGGTCGGTCACGAAGTGGCCGATCACGTGGCGCACCGCGATGGGGGCCGGCTCGGTGGCGTTGAGGATGACGCCCGGCGGCGCGCTCACGGTGAACGGCAGCAGTGACGCGTGGTTGTTGGGCAACTCCGGGGCCAGCGCCACCAGCATCCCGTAGGTGAAGTAAGCCTGGGCGTAGGTGATCGGCACGTTGATGCCGAGCGGGCTTATCGGCGACGTGCCGGCGAAGTCGGCGTGCATGCCCGCGGGTGTCACGGTGAGCGTCACGGCGAGGTCCACCGGCTCGCCGTAGCCGTCCACCCGCATCTCGTTGCGATAGGTGCCCGGCGCCACCCCCGCCAGTGCGCCGAGGGTGGCCTGGCGCGTCCGGTCGAACACGAAACCGGCCACCTCGTCGAGATCGGAGATGCCGAACTCGTCGAACATGTCACCTAGGCGTCGGCGCCCGATCTCGTTGCAGGCCGCCAGGCCGTGCAGATCGCCGATCACGTAGTCGGCGGCGCGCACGTTGTGCCGCACGATGTTGATCAGGTCGCGGTTCAGCCGGCCCTCGTCGGCCCAGCGCATGATGGGGATGCGCAATCCCTCCTCGTACACCTCGCGGGCGTCGGGACCCCAGCCTCGGCCGCCCACGTCGACCACGTGGGCGGTGGAGGCGAAGAAGCCGACGAGGTCGTCGCCGGTGAACACGGGCGTCGTGACGGTGAAATCGTGCAGGTGGCCGGTGCCCTTCCAGGGGTCGTTGGTGACGTAGACGTCGCCCGGCGCGATGCTCTCGGCTCCGATGTCGGCGATGAAGTGTCCGACGGCGGCGGCCATCGTGTTGACGTGGCCGGGCGTGCCGGTCACGGCCTGGGCGATCATGCGGCCCTGGCGGTCGAACACCCCGGCCGAGAGGTCGCCCGCCTCGCGGACCGACGTGGCGAAGGCCGTGCGCACCAGCGTGCGGGCCTGCTCCTCCACGATCGAGATGAGGCGGTTCCACATCACCTGCAGCGGCACTTCGCCCCGCTCGCCGCGGCGGCAGGGGCTCACTGGTGCGGAGCAGGTCGCGGCCGACAGCGGCACCTCGCCCCGCTCGCCGCGGCGGGAGGGGCTCGCCGGTGCGGCGGTCGGCTCGGCGGCCGCCGGGTCGCCGAAGACGGTCCGGCTGCGGGCCGACGCCTCGGAGCGGATGACGAGCGCTCCGTCCGCTGCCACGACGGCGGCGTGGTGCGTTCCCAGCACCGTGGTGGTCTGCTCCTCGACGATCAGCGCCGGTCCCTGTACCTGCTCGCCCGGCACCAGCGCGGCCCGCTCCACGATGCCTGCATCCCGTCGCTCGCCAGTGGCCGGGTCGTGGACCGGCCGGTCCGCCCCCGGCGTCACGGCGGCGCCGCCGATGACGGGGCGCACGGGTTCCGGCGGCGCCCGCCGCGACGCCACGCGCACCGACCAGCTCACCGCCTCGATGGTGAGGTCGTCGATGGCGCTCCCGAAGTGCGCCTCGTAGGCCGCGGTGAAGGCGCCGCCGATCGCCTCGGCGGTGACGTGGCCCGGCGGCAGCACCACGGGGATCTCCCACCCTTGGCCCCGGTAGCGCATCGACGCCTGCCGTTGCACGTCGACCTGCGCGTCGGTGCCCCGCCTGACGAATGCCTCCGCCTCGGCGCTGAGCTGGGCCAGCGTGTCGTTGACCCCCTCGCCGTCGAAGTCCTCCACGGTGGTGTAGAAGCTGCGCGCCGCCTCGTAGGAGAACGGCGCCAGCAGGAACCCGATGGCCGAGCCGACGCCGGCGCCGGGGGGCACCAGCACCTCGCTGAGGCCGAGTTTGTCCATGAGCCGGGTGGCGTGGAGCGGCGCGCCGCCGCCGAAGGCCACCAGCGAGAAGCCGCTGAGATCCTTGCCACCCTCCACGGCGTGGACGCGAGCCGCGTTCGCCATGTTCTCGTCCACCACCTCGGTGACGCCGACCGCGCCCGTGACGGTGTCCAGCCCCAGGGGCGCGGCGATGGCCTGCATGGCCCCGACGGCCAGGCCCGGCGACAGCGAGATGTCCTTGGCCCCGAACGTGTCGGGATGCAGGCGGCCCAGGCAGACGTCGGCGTCGGTCACGGTGGGGTCGTCCCCGCCGAGATCGAAGGCCGCGGGTCCGGGCGCCGAGCCCGCGCTGCGGGGCCCGACGCGGATCTGCCCGAGGGCGTCCACCGCGGCGATGGAGCCGCCCCCCGCGCCGATCTCCAGCATCTCGATTACCGGGATCGAGATCGGCATGCCGCTGCCCTTCTTGAATCTGGCCTCCCGCGCCACCTCGAAGGTGGAGGCGGTGCGCGGCACGTGATCCTCGATGAGGGCGATCTTGGCCGTCGTGCCGCCCATGTCGAACGAGCAGATGCGCCGGCGGCCGTGGCGGGCGGCCAGTTCGGCGGCGAAGACGGCCCCGCCGGCGGGGCCCGACTCCACCAGCCGCACCGGGAACGCCGCGGCCACCTCGACGCTCAGCAGGCCGCCGCCGGAGTGGATGAGGTGCAGCGGGCAGGTTGCGCCGAGCCGGCGGAGTTCGGACTCGAGTCGACGCAGGTACGAGGCCATTTGGGGCTGCACGTAGGCGTTGGCGCAGGCGGTGTTGAAGCGCTCGTACTCGCGCATCCGCGGCGAGACCTCGCTGCTGAGCGACACGGAGATGCCGGGCACGGCGTCCAGCAGCATCTCGCGGAAGCGACGCTCGTGGTCGCCGTTCCGGTAGCTGTGCATGAACCCGACGGCGATGGACTCGTAGCCGCCGTCGGCCAACCGGGCGATGACGGCGCGGGCGCCGGACTCGTCGAAGGGCACCAGCGTCGCACCCCTTGCGTTGAGACGCTCGCTGACCACGTAGCGGTCCTTGCGCTCGATCAGCGGCGCCGGCAGCACGATGTTGAGGTCGTACTGCTCGAAGCGGCTCTCGGTGCGGGTCTCGATCACGTCGCGGAACCCTGCGGTGGTCACCAGGGCGGTGCTCGCACCGGTGCGCTGGATGAGGGCGTTGGTGGCCAGCGTGGTGCCGTGGATGATCTGGGTCACCTCCGCCAGGTCGACGTCGTTGCCGGCCGCCAACTCGGTCACAGCCGCCAGGACTCCCTCCTCCGGGCGGCCGGTCGTCAGCACCTTCGTCGAGACGAACCGCCCGTCGTCGCGTTCCAGCACCACGTCGGTGAAGGTGCCCCCCACGTCGGCCCCGATGCGCAGCGGCACGGTCAGCGACTCCCCGATCGGCAGTGGCCCTCTCGCTGAATCGGGTGGTTGGCTGGTGTCCGGTCGGGGCCGCCGGTGGCCGTCGTCGGGAGCGTCTGGCGAAATCGCTCCGCCGGCCGGCCCCCGGCGTCCCCGCCCTCTCCCGTCATTCCGGCGGAGGCCGGAATCCAGTCCCGCAGCGGCACGGTCAGACCTCCTCGAGCGGGGGGAAGTCCTCCGGCGGCTTGATGTCGACGGTTGCCGAGCGCTGCTGGGCGAGCATTCCGCCGTCCACACGGAGTACGGCACCCGTGATGTAGGCGGCATCGTCCGACGCCAGGAACAGGGCGGCACCGGTCATGTCGGACGGCTCGCCCATGCGCCTGAGTGGGACGTTGTCCCCCCGCAGCGCCCGTGCCTCGTCACTCATCCCGACCGTGTCGATCGTGCCCGGCACGAGGGCGTTGACCCGGATGTTGTACGGCGCCAGATCCAGTGCCATGGCTCGGGTGAGACCCTCGATGCCGCCCTTGGCCGCGTCGTAGGCGGTGAAGCAGCGGTGCGCCTGCGTGGCGCCTCCGGAGCTCATGTTGATGATGCAGCCGCCGCCCTGGCGAGCCATGATGCGCGCGGCCGGGTGCGCCACGAGGAAGTGCCCCGTGAGGTTCACGTTCAGGATGTGCCGCCACCAAGCCTCGTCGGCCTCGAAGAAGTGCAGCATCGGGCCATTGAGTCCGGCGTTGTTGACGAGTACGTCGATCCGGCCGTGTGCAGTCATGACGGCGTCGATCATCGGGTTCACGGCGGCACTGTCGGAGACGTCGGCAGGCACCGCCATGGCAGCGCCACCCGAGTCGCGGATCGACCGCACGACCTCGTCGATGCTGTCCGTGTCGACATCGTTGACCGCAACTTTGGATCCCACACCACCAAACCGCTCGGCGATGGCGCGGCCGATGCCCCGGCCGGCGCCGGTGACGATCACGACCTTGCCTGCCAAGGACTCGTGCACCTGTCGAACCTCCCGGCTGTTCGAATTGCGGCGCCGGCAAGGCACCAGCGCCGCGCACTCGATCGTAGCGACGCCGTACCGGAGTATCCCCGCTGCGGGGCTGTCAGCCGCCGGCCTGTGACTTGGCGGTGCGCAGCAGGTAGCGGCCGACGGTGATGCTCACGATGACGAACAGCACGTCGATGAAGTACCAGAGCAGCAGCCTGATCTCCCAGGGCGGCGTCTCAGCGGCGTCGTACACCTCCCAGCTGAGCCACAGCCGGTAGAAGAGCAGGAAGAGGCACCCGGAGGCGATCAGCATGGTCGTGGCCGCCCAGTCCGGCAGCTTGCCGGTTTCGCGGATCCGCATGAGGCTCACGACGAGCGCAGTCGCCGCGCCAACGGCCATGGCGAAACTCATGGCGTCCCACACGTCGGTGCTCGTCGTCACCTCGTAGGTGGGGGATGCCAAGAACTGCCCCGCCACCGCCAGGCCGAGAAGGACGTGGGCATAGCCGAACAGATGCCTGAGTGCCTTGATGTACATGCGATTGCTCATCTCGCTCGAGCGAAGTCCCCCGCGGGCCCGCGCCGCCCGTGGGAGCAAGATCCGAAGACGAAGACTAATTGTGGGTGGCAGTGAACTGCCAAGCTCGTGCCGTTCGGGCGGCTGGAGTCCGGCAGTGCGGTTCCATCAGAAGTTCTCGTCTGCGGACCGCGTGCGGACTCCGCGCCTCCAGGCGACGATCTCGACGATGCGACTTTCGGCGCGCAGCGCCTCCTCCAGCCGGGGCGCCGGTGCCGACAGGTAGACATCTGCCTGGAGATGGACCGCAGCGGCGAGCACTTCGATGCCCAGTGCATTGAGCCGATGGCGGCGGCTCAAGTGTCCTATCAGCGGCGCCAGGGTCCGAAGGCTTGCAAGCCCGATCCGCTCCGGAAGCTCGAGCAGCGCGCGCAGTGCCGGAGCATGCATGGCTTCGGGCAGGTCGGCGAACGACGTCGATAGTACGCCGGAGGGTCTGCTGGAACCCAGGACGGCCCGGCACAATCGGACGTACCAGTAGCTGGTTGTCCAGACGGCCTCGGAGGGCCGTGGCGGATCGCCGCCGCCGAGCAGTTTGACCAGCAGACGGTCGTCGACGAGTTGGGTCACTCGTTGGCCAGTTCGGGATCCCCGAACCCGCCTCGAGCCGCCTCCCAATCCTGATCGGAAACCGATCCCAGGAGTTCTCGGCGGAGCCTGTCGACGCCACCCGGGACGAGCAGCACCGCCTCACCGATGTCGAGGTAGCCCACGCTGCCGCCTTCTTCAAGCCCCCACCGTCGCCGCGCTGCCGCCGGCAGACTCATCTGCCCCCGCCCCGACACTCGCAGGTCACCCGTGCTCGACATGCCGCCAGCTTACAAGGCGGCTAGGTCGAATGCCTTGTGGCTGCCCACCCATCGTGCTCACCGCTAGTGTCGCCGGCATGCCCGACGCAATCGCCTCCGCGTCCGAGCCCGAGGAGAGTGAGGCCTCCTGTGGATAGGGAGCGGTCGAGCGTGGCGGATCGGGATTGGGGGTTTCGCACGCGGGCGCTGCATGCCGGTGGGCGACCCGATCCGGGGACCGGGGCCCGGACCACGCCGATCTACTACAGCTCTGCCTTCGTCTTCGAGGACACCGATGACGCGGCCGACCTCTTCGCCCTCCAGAAGTACGGCTCCATCTACACGCGCATCTCGAACCCCACCGTCAACGTGTTCGAGGAGCGGATGGCGAACCTAGAGGGAGGCATCGGGGCGGTGGCCACCTCCAGCGGCCAGTCCGCCCAGTTCCTCGGCATCACGTCCCTGGCCGGCGCCGGCGATCACATCGTCTCGGCCGCCGGGCTGTACGGCGGCACGTACATGCAGTTCGACGTGACGCTGCGCCGCCTCGGCATCGACACCACTTTCGTCCGCGGCAGCGATCCCGACGACTTCGCCGCCGCCATCGACGACCGGACCAAGCTGCTCTTCACCGAGATCATCGCCAACCCGGCGGGCGAGATCGCCGACCTGAGCGGCCTCGCCGACGTTGCCCGCGCCCACGGCCTGCCGCTGGTCGTGGACTCGACGTTCGCCACCCCGTACCTCTGCCGGCCCCTGGAGTTCGGCGCCGACATCGTCGTGCACTCAGCCACGAAGTTCCTGTGTGGGCACGGCACCACCATCGCAGGGGTTGTCGCCGAGGCCGGTCGCTTCGACTGGGGGTCGGGGCGGTTCCCGAGCTTCACCGAGCCGGTGGCCGGCTACAACGGGCTGCGCTGGTGGGACAATTTCGGCGAGTACGCCTTCTGCACCCGGCTGCGGGCCGAGCAGATGCGCGACGTGGGCGCCTGCCTCTCGCCCTTCGACGCCTTCTTCCTGCTGTGCGGCCTCGAGACGCTGCCGCTGCGCATGGACGCCCACGTGGCCAACTCCCGCGCCGTCGCCGAATGGCTCGACGCCGACGACCGTGTGGCCTGGGTGCGCTGGGCCGGCCTGCCCGACCACCCCCACCACGAGCGAGCACAGCGGTACCTCCCCAAGGGGCCGGGCGCCATCTTCACCTTCGGCGTCGAGGGTGGCAGGCAGGCAGGCGCCAGATTCATCGAGGCGCTGCAACTCGTGTCCCATCTGGCCAACGTCGGCGACGCCAAGACGCTCGTCATCCACCCGGCCTCCACCACCCACCAGCAGCTCTCCGAGGCCGACCTGGCCGCCACCGGCGTGTCGGCCGACATGGTGCGGCTCTCGGTGGGCCTCGAGGACACAGAGGACATCATCTGGGACCTCGGCCAGGCCCTCGCCGCCGCTGTGGGCCGTGCCTGACTATCCCCCCGTCGAGGGTTGGGCGCCGCCCGACGCCGGCGAGCGCTGGGACATCATCCGCCGCTCGCGCACGGTGGCGGTCGTGGGTGCCTCGGGCGACCGGGCGCGTGCGAGCAACTTCGTCGTGACCTACCTGCTGTCGTCGTCGGTGGACTTCGACGTGTATCTGGTGAACCCCCGCGAGCGGGAGATCCTGGGCCGGACGGTCTACCCCTCGCTGGAGGCCCTGCCCGTGGCACCCGACATCGTCGACGTGTTCCGCCGCTCCGAGGGCCTGTCCGAGGTGGCGGCCGAGGCCATCGCCGTCGGTGCCGGGGTGTTCTGGGCGCAACTCGGTCTGTGGAGCCCCGAGGCCGCCCGGCTCTGCCTGGACGCCGGCCTCGACGTCGTGATGAACCGCTGCCTGAAGATCGAGCACGCCAGATTCTCCGGCGGGCTGACCCTCGCCGGCTTCGACACGGGCGTCATCTCGTCCCGGCGGCGCCTGTGAACTTCCCGAGTGATGTCGGCTGAGGCGCGGCGCGCCGGGTGGATTTTGCCCCCGGTTCAAGTCCGGGGCAGGCTCGTCGCCGGATTGGCGGTGAGATGGGTCGATTCAGACGGGAGGTGTCGGCGGCCGACGCTCCCGAACTGGCCGGGACCGTCGTCGACGTGGCCCCGCGGTGGGTCGCCCTGGTGCTCGACCGCCCCGCCCCCGGCACCGCCTTCCTGGCCGTCGAGGGCGATGGCGAGCACGTCACCGTGTCGATCTGGTCGTACCTCTACGGCCCCGGCGCCGCCGCAGCCGCCCGCGACGACCCTCGCTGGCGCCAGTGGCTGACCGACCGCGCCGCCCCCTGACCGCGACCGCGTCCGCAGACTGCTCCAGTTCGATTGCCAACCCGCCTGTGCATGGCCGACCGAGGAAGGCACGGCGGCAACCGGACGATCATCGGCGAACGCACGAGGACCGCTCGGTGGCGGGTTTGCGCCTCCGATATCGCGCCGCCCGCGCACCCCTACCAGGGTTCGTGGACATGTCACGACGGGACTCGGCCGATGAACCAGCGCGAGCTGTCGACATCCGACCCGTCGAAGACCTCGACACGGGCCAGCACGAAGTCGTCGCCGACGGCGAGTTCGATTCGCACGAGTCCGTCGGCGGTGTCGATGCCGAAGGCGTCGTCGGCGGTCTGCCATCCCCAACCCTCGCCGTCGGCCGACCATCCGATCCAGACGGCGGGCTCGTCGAACGAGTCGAGATCGATACCGGGTCGTGGCCGCGCCGTGGTGACGATTCCGGCGGGGCCCACAGCCAGAATCCTGCCGGGTCCGAGACCGTCGAAGACCGCGACGGGTCTCGGTTGCTCGCCACTGCCGGAGCGCAGGATGCCGTAGGTGAAGTTGACATCTCTGCTGTACCAGGTCGTGCCGCTGCCGTCGTGGGCGGCGTCGAGGTACCCGAAGCCCAGCCGGGTCTCGCTCCACGCGCGGCCGTCCGCAGACGTGACCTCCAGCATCCCATCACGGCCGCTGATGGTGACCGAGAAGCCGTCGGGCGCGCCCATGGCCGAGGTCATCCATCCGGCGTACTCGGCGACCTGCTCGGCGCCGGAGCCCTCGTCCACGAGCAACCGGACTCGATCGGACAGCAGGAATTGAGTTCCTTCACCGCTCCTGGTGTCCGGCGCCGCGCACGGCCACTGTTCGTCGAGCCCCGGAATCAAGTCGTCGTCGGCCACTTCAACCGTCTCGGGGTCAGAGGAGTCGCCGAAGTGGACGACGAGCGTGCCGGCGCCGGCGGAGCGCCATTCGAGGATCGACTCCGTGTCCGGGACGTAGCCGCGTGCGACCAACTGCGCGGGCACATCGAGATAGATGTCGCTCGCAACAACCACGACGATGCGGTCGTCGGACGTCAGTACTGCTCGCACCGACAACCGTTCGAGGCAGGACGGCGGGTCCGGCGCCGAGCCGTCGATGTTGAGCGCCACCTCGGTCCAGGAAGCGCCCTCGTCGTCGGAGAAAAACGCCCGAGGAGGGTGCCCAAGGTCGGAGTTGCCCCCTTCACCCAGCAGCCAGCGGTCCCCCGAGATATCGACGACGTCGGGGGAGACGGCACTGGGCGTGTTGATCGCCGCCCAGTGAGTGCCGTCGGCTGTGACGATGACCTTGTCGATTGGAGTTTCCCAGACGTAGTGCGGGACCATGCCGCGGGCCACGATTCGTCCGTCGCCGACCGACTGCATGCCGTATACGGCCACGAACTCAAGGCTCGTGTCCAAGTCCACCTCGATCCACGTCAGTGTGGGCCCGGTGGACACTTCGTCGGGTGTCGGGGGCTCGGAAGCGGGTGCCGCCGATGCCGGGTCGGCATCCCTCGCTCCATCATCCGGGTCGGTCACGACCGGGTCCTCAGGTCGCTCGTTGTCGCTCGCTCCTTTCTCGCCGGACTCAATTTGTCGGGCGACGGCCAGATCGGAGTCGCCCGTTTCCGCCGCGTCCTGGCTGGCTGAAGAAGCAGGTTCTGCCCCCGCCGGTTCGGCGCGCTCGGGCACCGAGGACGGCGCTCTCACCTGGATGCCGCCGCCGTCGCGGCCGAGCGTGCTCCAGGCGACGAGGCCGCCGGCGATCAGAGCCGCCGCCGCTGTGACGCCCACCAGCGTGTACCGGAGCCTGCGGGCGCTCGCTGCCGCGGCGGCTCGTTCGACGACGCCGCCCACAGGGGGGATGCGGTCCAGAGACTCCGAGCGCCTGCCGATTGCCGCACCCAGGTCGGCGCCGAGGGTCCGATCGTCGCCGTCGGCGTGTCTGTCGATGTGCCGGTTCTGGTTCATCTGTCGATCACCTCCCGCAGTTGCGCGAGTCCTCCCGACAGGAGGCTCTTGACCGTGCCGGGGCGGATGCCCATCGTCTCGGCGATCTCCCGTTCGGACATTGCGCCGTAGTAGCGGAGCACCAGCGCCGTCTTCCTCCTCGTGGGCAGCTGCTCAAGCGCGTCCAGCAGGTAGTCCTGCTCTGCCGGGATCTGCCGTGGCCGGCCCGGTGGGATGCGGCGCCGTACCTCCCGCCTGCGGAGTTCGCTGCGCGCGCCGTTGACGACCGCCGTGCGCAGATATCCGCCCGGGTTGTCGAGCCTGTCCCAATGCTCGAACACTTTGGCGAACGCGTCCTGCGTGATCTCCTCTGCGGACTCGGGGGTGTCCAGGAGCCCGAAGGCGAGTCGCACCATGGACAGATATTCGGCCCGGTAGAACTCCTCGAAGGCGGCGACGGTCACGCGGTCATTCAACACGCTCGCGGGAGCCACGATCCGTCCAGGATCACGATCCGGCGCAGATGCCCGTTGTGAGGCCTCCCATCACCCTTACCGACGCACGACCGGAGCGTTCGGTTCATCGGACTGTCCTGATTCAGCAATCTCTGTTGGGAGGTGAGGTGTGTCGGAACGTGAGCGGGCCCCGCCGTCGGGCGGGGCCCGCGTGGGCATGGGGGAGGGTTGTCGGGGGCTACGGCACTTTAGCGATGAACCAGCGGGCTCTCCAGCTGCTCGGCGGCCCGGACTGAGACTGCTCGGCATCCGGTGACTCGGCCATCGCCATCGCCTCGGCCACATCGAACGAGTTGAACCTAGCGATCACGAAATCCGACCCCACGGCGAGGGAGAACGGCGTGAGCCCCTCCCCTTCGGCCAGGCCGAACGCCTCGGCGGCGTCCTGCCAGCCCCAGCGCTCGCCGTCGGCCGACCAGCCGATCCAGATCGGCGGCATGCCGGTCGGGCCGAACAGTTCGGTGCGGGCGGTCACGAGCCGGTCGGTGTCGGGCACCATGTCCTCCTCGGTGAACCGCACGAGCTCCTCGCCGGTGTCGGGGTCGCTGAAGGCCAGCGAGACGGAACCGTCGTCCTCGGTCACCTCGCGCACGCCGTCGGGAGGTTCGGCGGAGGGCTCCAGCTCTTCGGCGGAGAACTCGTAGACGGCTGTGCCCGCGGCGAGGTCCCGGAGAGAGGCGCCCCCTGAGGCGTTGTCCAGGCGCAGCTCGTAGCCGTCCTTCTCGAAGCTCGTCACCTCGATCAGATCCCGGATGGGGTCGGGCAGCATCCATGCCGAGGTCACCACCCCGGCCGGTCCGGCCGACAGCACCCCCACCGGCTGTAACACGTCGAATACGGCCACCTGCCGCGGCTCGCCGGCGATGTCGCCGCGCCGGATCCGGTAGCCGAGCCAGTGATTCTCGCCCAGCCACACGGTGCCGCCGGGCCCGCGGGCCACTGTGGCGTATGCCTCCTCGGTGGTCCGGATCTCCGACCAGCTGCGCCCGTCGCGTGACGTGAGCCGCCGGACGCCCCCGGTGTCGGTCGCCAGCACCATGGCGAAGCCGTCGCTGGTCGCCACCGCGGACGTGGCCCACCCCTCGTAGTCGGCGACCTGCTCGGTGCCGGAGCCGTCGCCTGCCAGCACGCGGACCCGCCCCGACGCGTAGTCGTCGCAGTCGTGGAGATGCTCGGGCGTGAGCCCTAGTTCGTCCAGCGCCACTTGCAGCGTGTCGCCGTCGGTGCCGTCCCAATCGGAGGGATCGCCGAGGCGGACCGTCAGGACGTCGTCCGTGCGCCTCCATTCGACTGCCGGCGTCCCCTCAGGGATCAGGCCCCGCTCGGCGAGCAGCGCCTCGATGTCCAGGAGTCGGCGCAGGGACACCAGCACGACGACGCGGTCGCCCGAGATCAGCACGTCCTGCACCGCCGACTGTTCGACGCAGTGTGGGGGCAGCCCCGCCTCGGAGCGGATGTCTAGGTTCGGTTCGCTCCAGGACTCGCCGCCGTCGCCGGAGACCAGGACCCGACCGGGATCATCGGCTGCGGTCGATCCTTGCGAAGCGATCGCCCAGCCGTTCCCGTCGACCGACAGGCGGTACGGGAAGACGCCGTCGGGAAGTCCGGCGGCCCTCCAGGTGATGCCGTCGCCGGTGATCGCGACCCGGTCGCCGCTCTCGCCCCGGACGCGGGCGACGATCCGTCCGTCGCCCAGGGCCTGCAGCTCTACGGAGTCCGTCGGTCTGCCGCCGAGGTCTACTGACACCTCGGTCCACTCCAGGGCGGGACCGCTCGAGAGGTCCTCCGGCGCCGGGAAGTTCGACATGCCGCCGGGTTCCGGTGCCGTGTCGGTCTCCGGATCGGTCGGATCCGCCGACGGTGCCTCCGCTCCGGGCGCTTCGGCTCCTCCAGTGTCGGCGGCCGCTCCGGCGGGTTGCGCCGACGCTGCCTCCGGTCCGGCGGGCTCGGCTGGTCCGGCGTTGGCTGGTCCGGCGTTGGCGGCAGGTCCGCGTCCGGCGGGTGCGGTCTCAGCGGGTCCGCCGCCGCTGGCAGGTCCGGCGTCCTCTGCCCGGCCGCCGTCGGCGGGCGTCTGCTCCGCCGGTTCGGCCGCGGTCGGCCCGGTCACCACCCGTTCGCCGTCGCTGCCCAGCGTGTTCCAGGCCGCCAGGCCGGCGGCGATGAGGGCCGCTGCGGCGGCGATGCTCACCGCCCCGTGCCGGACCCGCCTGGCCTTCGCACGGGCTGCGGCCCGCTCGGCGATGTTGGTCACCGGCGGTGGAGCAATCGGGGAGTCGGTCTCCCTGGCGACGGCTTCGCCGAGGGCGGCACCGAGCGCTTCTTTGCCGTCACCGGGTCGCCGGCCGTTTTGCCGGTCGTCGTTCATGGCTCGATCACCTCCCGCAGCTCCGCCAACCCTCGCGACACCAGGCTCTTGACCGTGCCGGGGCGGACGCCCATGGTCTCGGCAGTCTCCCGCTCGGACAGGCCGGCGTAGAAGCGCAGCACCAGGGCCGTCTTCCGCTTGGGTGCGAGCCGGTCGAGGGCGTCGAGGAGGTAGTCCCGCTCCGGCGGCGCCTGCCGGGGTTGCCCCAAGCCGATCCGGCGCCGGACCTCCCGCCTACGGAGTTCGCTGCGGGCGCCGTTGACCACCGCGGTGCGCAGGTAGCCGCCCGGGGACTCCAGCCGGCCCCAGCGCTCGAACACGCGGGCGAAGGCGTCCTGAGCGATCTCCTCGGCGGACTCGGTGGCGTCGACCAACCCGCGGGCGAGCCGCACCATGGGCGCGTACTCGGTCCGGTAGAACTCATCGAAATCGACGGCGATCACGCGACCATCCAACACCCTCGGCGGGGCGGTTGCGTGTTCACCGCTGATGGCGAGGGATACTCCCATCACCCGTGACGACGCCCGAGGCGCCCGATCGGTTCCCGAACGCAGTGTCGCTGCGGATCAGGTCGCCGCTGACGGCGAGGAATAACTCCCATCGCCTCCAACGACGCCCGAAGCCTCCGATCGGTTCCCGGATGCTGCGTCGTAGCGGCGGATCGAGTCGGCAGTCGACGGCGAGGGATACTCCCGTTGCCTCCCACGTCGCCCGAGGCGCCCGATCGGTTCCGCGATTCCGGACCGGGGCAGCGGTTCGAGCTGGCTGCGGCATCGTCGCTCGTCGCCGATCGATGCGTTCCAATCGTCGAGAGCCGCGGCTTGCGGTCCAATGGCGACCGCTCCGCCCTCCTGCCGCACAGACCCCCACGACCGGTGCCGAGGCCGCGAAAGCACGCGGATCCGCCAGACTGGTGCGGTACCGCACGCTCAACGAGGAGCCGTGATGTCTGTGCTGGTCACTCCCAACCCCCTGCGCGAGGAACGAGACTGGCCCCCGGCGCCGCCCGAGATCGCCGGATTCCATCGCCGCATGCCGGCCTACTCGCCGACACTCCTGCTGGACGCCCCCGACCTGGCCGAACAGCTGGGCGTGGGTCGCCTGCTCGTCAAGGCGGAGACCCGCCGCATGGGCCTGCCGTCATTCAAGATCCTGGGCGCCTCCTGGGCCACCTACCAGGCCATCTGCGAACACGTCGGTGCCCCGCCGGCCCGCTGGGGGAACATCAACGAGCTGGCGGCCCGGCTGGCCTACCTGCGCCCGCTGCAGTTGTGCACCGCCACTGACGGCAACCACGGCCGGGCGGTGGCCTTCATGGCCCGGCTGCTGGGCTTCGACGCCCAGATCTTCGTTCCTGCGGGGATGGCGGCCGCCCGCATCGAAGCCATGGAGTGGGAGGGCGCCAAGGTCACGATGGTTGCCGGCGACTACGACGACGCCGTTGCCCGCTCCGCGCAGGAGGCCGGCGAGCGCTGCATCGTGGTGTCCGACACCTCCTGGCCGGGCTACGAGACCATCCCCGCCCAGGTGATCGAGGGCTACACCACCATCTTCGCCGAAGTGGACGAGGCCATTGCCGCAAGCGGCCTCGAGCAACCCGAGCTGGTGGTGGTGCCGATGGGCGTCGGGGCGTTCATGTCGGCCGCGGTGACGCACTACCGGTCCGGCGACCACCGGCCGGTGCTGGTGGGCACCGAGCCGAGCGACGCCAACTGCGTGCAGGCTTCGGCCCTAGCCGGAGACATCACGCACGTCCCCGGCCCGCACCGCTCGATCATGGTCGGACTCAACTGCGGCCAGCCGTCGCCGGTGGCGTGGCCCCGCCTGGCCGCCGGGGTGGACTGGTTCACCTCCGTGGATGACGACGCGGCCCGACAGGCCATGCGCGACCTTGCCGACGCCGCCGTCGTGGCTGGCGAGACCGGCGCCGCCTCCCTGGCCGGACTGGTAGCACTGCTGGCCGACCCCGCCGCCCGGGAGGCGCTCGGCGACCTGTCGGGCACGTGCGTGATGGTGACGGTCACCGAGGGCGCCACCGACCCCGACGCCTACGAGCGGATCGTGGGCCGCAGCCACGACACCGTCGGCCGAGTCCTCACCGCCATGCGCTGACCCCCGAGGGCGCTCCACCCACCCCGACGGCCGACTCGCTCGCTCTCCTGTCATTCCGGCGGGCTCCTCGAATGTCATTCCGGCGGAGGAATCCAGGAGCCCATCGACCCGTCGGTGCCCACCGGTAGCGTGATAGTGGACCGCAGCGGTTCATCCCGCAAAAAGGAGGTTGAGTGTGCCACTGTTCGAGGTTTGTGGCGACGAACTCGTGCCATGCCGGCGTGTCAAGGCCGGAGCGGGCCTGTACGAGAACGAGATCGAAGGGTTGCTCTGGCACAACCTCGAGGCTTTCGTCGGCTATCCGCTATTCCCGGCCGCTCGTCAGCCGAGCGTCGCGGGTGGATTGCGTCCAGACCTCCTTGCGTTGGACATCGAGGGCCATGTCCACGTCATCGAGGTGAAGCGGCACGTCGATCGGACTCAACTCGCTCAGTCCCTGGAATACGCCGGTTGGGCGCGGGACCTCAGCCTCGACGATCTCGCGGGCATGCACCAAGGTGGGCCGGAGACCTTCTTCGCAGCGTGGTCTGAGTTCACCGATACTGATGCGCCTCGGCGCATCCACGGGCCGCCGCGAGTGGTGCTCGTCGCGGGCGAATTCGACAGTCGAACCGATGGCGCGATCGAGTAACTGGCAGAACTCGATCGCTCGATCGCTGTGCTACGCGTTTCGGTCTACGAGGATCAGCACCGGCGTCGCTTCGTGGATGTCGAAGCCGACCACGACCCCATGGTTGCTAGGGCTGACGGACCCGGAGATGGCGCGGAGCTTGCTCGAAGGGGGGGTAGAGAGCGCAAGACTCCCGCTCGATACGAGATCGGCGGGCGTCGGGTTATGGTCGGCGACTTGCTCCACGCGGACTTGCTCGAGCCCGGTGCCGCGTTGACCTGGAACAAGCCCCGATCGGGAGTGACGTACCGTGCGACGGTGCTCTCCGACGCCGCTATCTGCTTGGAGGACGGCCGAGAGTTCTCGACACCGTCCCGAGCTGCCGACGAAGCAGCCGGAATTCAGGGCTTCGACGGCTGGACGGCATGGCGCGTCGCAGACGGCCGTTCGCTTGCCGATCTGCGGCAGCAGCTTCTGGAGCAGCAGTCTCAGTCTCCTTGATGCGACCTCTTGGCCCGTGGGTCTGGATGCCGGCCCGGGCGAGTTATAGTCTCGAACTTGAGTTGGGAGGTTGTCCGTGATGAGTGCTTCTCGATCGGCGAGGCCAGTGCAGATGAGTCCGGAGACGGGCAGCGACCCCCTCCAAGCTCTCGACGCCCCCCTGCCTGGCGTTGCGGAAGCGATCGAGTTGTATGAGGCAGCCATGCGCCACTACGCGCCGGCAGCGGCGTATACGGAACGCGTATCCAGGGTCTCCTCGACGAGCGCAGCGCTCGCAGCCGACTTCCCCGGCTAGGACCGCCCTCCGATGGGCACTTGGGGTGAAATCGAGAAAGAACTCCTGAGTAGGCGGCTGCCGAACGGAACTCCGGACTTCGATGGAGTGCGTCGTGGCTACCTCAAGCGGCTGGCGGAATACACGCAGCGCTCAACCATCGTCTACGAGGCAGACGGCTTCAGTCCATCGCCAGGAGTAATGCCAGCGGATGTCGCTATCGGGCTGGATCCAGATGTCGGCGCATTCATGGAGGTCGTGCACGGATTGCCGAAGTCCACACCCGTCGATCTCATTCTGCATTCCCCCGGGGGGACTGCTGAAGCAGCAGAAGCGATAGTCGACTATCTGCGCGGTCGGTTTCCGGGGCTGCGAGTCCTTGTACCTGTCGCAGCGATGTCCGCTGCGACGATGGTGGCGATGGCAGCGGACGAGATCGTAATGGGCGCCCATTCCCAACTCGGCCCGATCGATCCTCAGATCTCGATCGCCACACCAGAGGGTCCGCGCTCGGCACCGGCAGCGGCCATACGGCAGCAGTTCGAGGAGGCCCGCCGCGATCTCGCGGCACATCCGGAGCACACTGCGGCGTGGTTGCCGATCCTGCGGAGCATGGCACCTGCTCTGCTCCAGATCTGCGAAGACGCCGAGAGACTTGCCAAGTCGATGGTGACCGAGTGGCTTGCGCGGTTCATGTTCGCCAAGCAGCCCGATCCGCATGCAGCGGCGCAGGGCGTTGCTGACGCTCTGACTGACTATGGACACTTCATGAGTCACGGCCGCCGTCTCGGAGTGAGCAGGCTGAAGGGCTTGGGGCTGAACATCACCGACCTCGAGTCAGACCCAACCTTGCAGGACTTGGTGCTGAGCGTTCACCACGCGGTCAACCACACGATGAACCACACAGGTGTTGTGAAGATCGTGGAGAACCACCTCGGGAAGGCGTTCATACATCGGGTAGGAGTCGTGCCGGTCACGGTGCCACCGGGCCTGGCAGACCAGCCGCCCGCTTCACCGGATCTTCCGCAGGGAGGGAACCGGCAGCAGCGCCGCGCCGCGGAGAGGAAGCAAAGGAAGAAGTCGTGATACCGACGCCACGAGCTGCTGAGTTGTTGAGGCCGGACCAGGAGCAGCCATGACACGCCCATTCCGGTTCGGCCTCACTCTGGAGAGGACCAGCAATCAGGACCAGATAGCCGAGCAGGCGCGCCGGGCCGAGGAGTTGGGCTACTCGTGCATGGTGATGACCGATCATCTGGACGCCCGGAACGGGCCTCTCGTGACGATCACCACGGCGGCGCTGGCCACTTCGACGCTGCGGGTCGGCACGCTGGTGCTCTGCAACGACTACCGCCATCCCGTCGTCTTGGCGAAGGAACTCGCCACCCTCGACAGGATCTCCGGCGGCCGGCTGGAGATCGGCATCGGAGCCGGCTGGATGACCACCGACTACGAGCAGGCCGGACTCCCGAAGGATCGGCCGGGAGTGCGCATCGAGCGCTTGGCGGAGGCCGTTTCGGTCATGGAAGGCTGCTTCGGCGACGGGCCGTTCGACTTCGCCGGGGAGCACTACACCATCGGCGGCCTGGACGCCGGCCCCACGCCCGTACAGCGTCCGCGCCCGCCGCTGCTGATGGCCGGCGGCGGCCCGAGGATGCTGATGCTGGCGGCGCAGCGAGCCGACATCGTGGCGGTCAACGTGAACCTGCGCAGCGGCGTGATGAGCGAGAGCGTGGCGGCCAACGCCACGGCCGAGGCGACCGACGAGAAGGTGGCGCTCGTGCGCGAAGTCGCCGGGGAACGCTTCGCCGGCATCGAACTCAGCGTCGGCGTGTTCATCGCCAGCATCGTCGACGACCGCCACGGCTTCGCCGCCGATCTGGCGCCCGGCTTCGGGCTCACCGTCGAGCAGGCCCTCGGCTCACCACACGCCCTCTTCGGCACCGTCGACGAGTGCATCGCCGCCCTCGAGGAGCGCCGCGAGCGCTGGGGCGTCTCCTACGTGACCATCCCCGCCGAGACGGCCGCGGATTTCGCCCCCGTCGTCGAACACCTCACCGGCCGCTAGCGCTGGATCTTCCGCCGGTCGGCGGAGTCCGGTACCGTTGATTCGCCTGCAGGCGACGGGCGCCTGCTGGGCGGAATCAGTTGCCGCCAGTCGGGAAAGAGCAAATGGCCAGGACCGAGGGCTACGTGCCGGACGGCATCCCGATGGAGCCGCCCAGGTTCCTGACGCGGCCGTCGGACTCGCTGAGGGCGATCAGCAAGCTGACCAAGCTGATGCTCTGGCCCTACGGGTTGTTCTACATCGGGCTGTCGGTGGTGGTCTGGAACTACTTCACGCCTGCGTTGGCCCGCATGCAGCGCTTCGAGATCGGCTGGGTGGCGGAGATCTATGTGCGCAACCTGGTGATGGTGGCGGTATGGGTGAGCGTCATCCACTTCTGGCTCTACGTGCGCCGAGCGCAGGGTATGCGGTTCAAGTACGACGACCGATGGCTCAGCACCACCGCCCGCCGCTTCATGTGGCGCAACCAGGCGTGGGACAACGCCTTCTGGACGCTGGTCAGTGCGCCCGTCTTCTGGACCTTCTGGGAGGCGCTGCTCTACTGGTGCTACGCCAACGACTACGTCCCGCACGCCCGCTGGAGCGACGGGGCGGGCTGGGTCGTCTACCTGGTGGTGATGACGGTCTTCTCGTTCTGGCTTGTGGCCGGCTACTTCTACGTGACCCACCGGTTCCTGCACACCGGGCCCATGTACCGGTGGGCGCACTACCTGCACCACAAGAATGTCAACACCGGGCCGTGGTCGGGCCTGTCGATGCACCCCATCGAGCACCTGCTCTACTTCTCCACGCCGGTGTTCTTCCTGTTCATCCCCGCCAACCCGTTCATCATCATCGTCACGCAGATCTTCACCGGCCTCGCCCCGTCGCTCGGTCACTCCAACTTCGACCGCATCGTGACCGTCGGCGACCGCACCCTGCCTGCCGGCGACTACTTCCACGACCTGCACCACAAGTACTTCGAGTGCAACTACGGCACGCCGGTGGTCCCGGTCGACGCCTGGGTGGGCACCTGGCACGACGGCTCCCCCGAGGCCCACGAACGCATGCGAGCCCGCCGCGAGGCCGCCGGACACCTCGCCCGCAAGGGCGACTGACCACACCTGGCCGGCGCCGGTGTCGGGCCGACCGGTCCGGCGCACCCGTGGCCGCCACTCGGGCAGCTCCTACGCTCGGGGATGTGACCCACCCGATCTCATCGCTGCCGTTGCCGGCCGGCAGGCGGGCGGCGTGGCCATAGATCTGCCCCTGCTGGGTGTCTTCGGCGAGGCGCGGTTCGTGGAGGCTTTCGCCGCGGATCGGACCATCGGGGCCTGGCTCGATGTGGAGGTGGCGCTGGCACGGGCGCAGGCCGAAGCCGGCGTGATCCCCGAGTCGGCAGCCGAGACGATCCGGGCAGAACTCGCATCGGTCGAGATCGATCACGAGCAACTGGAGGAGGGAACCCGGCTCGTCGGGTACCCGATCCTGCCGCTGTTGCAGCAACTCGGCCGGACCCATCCCGAGGTGGCCGCCTGGCTGCACTTCGGTGCCACCACGCAGGACATCATGGATACGGCGCTGGTGCTCCAACTGCGCGACGCCTGTAGGGACATCGCCCACGCCGGCGTCGAGCTGGGCGACACCCTGGCGGCGCTCGCAGAGTCACACCGGGTCACGCCGATGGCCGGCCGGACCCACGGTCAGCAGGCCGTGCCGATCACCTTCGGCATGAAGGTGTCCGGCTGGCTGGAGGAGATCGCCCGCTCGCTGGTACACCTGGGCGAGGCACGGGCGGCCGCCGAGGTGGTCCAGCTGTACGGGGCGGCGGGCACGTCGGCGGCCTACGGACCCCTCGGCGCTGCCACGCGCCGTCGCACCGCGGAGATCCTGGGTCTGGGTTGCGATGACGTGCCGTGGCACAGCGTCCGGGACCGCCTCGCGCAGGTCGCCGGCAGCCTGGGTGTGTTGGCCGCGGCGACGAGCCGGATCGCTCTGGAGGTCATCGACCTGGCCCGCAGCGAGATCGCCGAGGTCCGGGAGGGCGGCGGCCGGCTGGCCGGTGCGTCCTCCACGATGCCCCAGAAGGCCAACCCCATCCTCTCCGAGACCATCGTGGGGCTCAGCGGGATGGCCTGCGCGCTTGCCGCCGTGCCGCTGCGCGCCATGACCGGTCGCCACGAGCGGTCGGCGGGGGAGTGGCAGATGGAGTGGGACTCGCTGCCGCTGCTCGTTGCGTACACCGGCAGCTCGCTGGCACGCTGCGGCGATCTGCTCGCCGGGCTGCACGTGGACCGCGCACGGATGGCCGCCAACCTGGAGATCGACGGGGGCCTGATCATGGCCGAGGCGCTCATGATCCGCCTCGCCCCGCTGCTGGGGCGCCAAGAGGCCCACGACGCTGTCTACGACCTGTCCGCGGCCGCTCGGACCTCCGGCGTGCCCCTGGCCGAGGCTGCCCGGTCGTTCCTCGGCGACCGGGGTCCGGCGGATCAGGTGGACCTCGAACCGGACAGCTACCTGGGCGAGGCCGAGGCGATCGTGGCTGCCGCCGTCGAGCGCTGGAGGACCGTGCGCCGCCCGCAGCTATGAGGCACGGCACCCGCCTGTACCTCAAGGTTCCGGCGGGCACCGGCGGCGTCGGCGTCACGTTCTCCCGACGGCGGGCGCGCCGACCGCGCCCGATCAGGTCACTCGATGGCGGCCTCCACGGCGGCATCCGCCAGAGCCCCCAGCAAGTCGATCACTGCGAAGGCCTTGCCTTCGGAGATCGCGTCGAGCGGCCTCATGCCTTCGAGTTCGGGCTGGGGCGACCGCAACCAGGTTCGCGCCTCGCGGTCGGGCATCGCCTTGCGGGTGAGATCCACGACGGCGCGCAGCTCGAGGAGCCGTTCCTCCACGTCGCGACGGACGGTGGCGCCTCGATAGCGCCAGCGGACGACGTTGCGCTTGCTGGTCCGGGTGACCTGCGCGAGGTCTCCAACGGTCAGCACGCCCCCGGCGCACACGTTGTCCAGCAGCGATCTGATCGTCGTCATCGTTGCGGTCCTCCTCTGTGCATCGGCCTGTCCCCGCATCGGCCTGTCCCCGGAGCCATACGTTGGCACAATTCGGGTGGGCGAGGGGCGGCTGGTACGCTCCCGCGCGCCGCGGATCGGCTGAGGGGGACGTTGGCCATGGAGCGGATCGCGGGGTACGAACCGGCGGAAGCCATCCCGATGCAGCCGCCCACGCTGCGGGGCGGCCCCAAGAAGGCGCTGCAGACCATCCGGAACCTCGTCTGGATGACGATGTGGCCCTACGGCTTCATCTACGCCGGCCTGGCGGCGCTGGTGTGGAACGTCTTCACCCCCGCCATGGAGCGCATGGAGCGGTTCTCCATCGGCTGGATCGCCGAGATCTATCTGCGCAACGTGGTGCTGCTGCTGGTCTCGGCGGGGGGTCTGCACCTCTGGCTCTACGTGCGCCGGGCCCAGGGCAAGAACTACAAGTACGACCGCCGCTGGTTGAGCAGCAAGAGCCGCCGCTTCCTCTGGGGCAGCCAGACGCGGGACAACATGTTCTGGGCGCTCACCAGCGGCGCATTCTTCTGGACCGCCTACGAGGCGCTGCTGCTGTGGGCGTACGCCAACAACCACATCGCCCGGGTGGATTGGGGTGACGGGCCGGGTTGGGTCGTCTACCTGCTTGCAATGACGGTCGTGCCGTTCTTCCTGGTCACCGGCTGGTTCTACGTGACCCATAGGCTGCTGCACACCCGTCCCCTGTACCGCTGGGCGCACTACCTGCACCACAAGAACGTGAACACCGGACCGTGGTCGGGCCTCTCCATGCACCCCCTGGAGCACCTGCTCTACTTCTCCACGGTGCTGTTCTTCATGCTCATACCAGTGAGCCCCTTCGTTGTCATCCTGACGAATCTCTTCACCGCCATGGACCCGGCGCGCGGTCACTGCGGCTTCGACCGCTTCGAGATCGGCTACGGCCGCACCATGCCCGCGGGCACTTACTACCACGACCTGCACCACAAGTACTTCGAGTGCAACTACGGCCTGCAGGTGATTCCCATCGACGCCTGGATGGGCACCTGGCACGACGGCTCGCCCGAGGCCCACGAACGCATGCGGGCCCGCCTGGAGGCCGTCCGGCGCTGACCGGGAACGCCGCCGATCCCTAGTCTGCTGATCGAGTGCTTGCGCGGCGGACGCTGGAAAGTCCGCGACGCCGGCTTCGGCCGCGAGCGTGATCGACATGTCCTGCTGGATCCGGGCGATGTCGACCGACAATTCGGGGTCGGAGAACGCGATAGATGACACCTGCCCGTTGTCGACGATGTGGGTTCGGTGGACTCGCCGCCAGAGGCTCTCGCTGCCTTCGAGCGGCTCACGAGTGATCAGCTGGTCGCCTGCTGCATGCGAGAGATCTGGTCTCGCAGCAACTCCCATGTGCCGCTTCGGGCGGTTGCGGTCGTCTCGGTCTCGTGGCCGGACGGGTCCACGATCAGGACTAGGGCTGGCCCGCTGGGAGGATCTCGACCTCGATTTCGAAACCCCCGGTCATCCATTCAATCTGTACGCCGCCGTCCGGCGTGGGAACGACACAGGGGCTCGGTCCGTTGGGGAAGATCTCGTTGAGCGCGTCGACGGCTCGCTTCACAGCACTCTCGTGAATGGGGCGTTCGCCGTAGCCGTTCCAGTCCTCCCCCAAGGACAGGAAGCCGAGCATCCGGTCGAGTGTCGGCCGGAACCACTGTTGCCTGAAGAGAGCAGCTGACACCTGCAGGGTCAACTCCCGCCGTTCCGGTCCGAGCACGGACCCAGCCACGGGTGTCATGGTTTCTGAGACGCCCGCTCGTGCGGAGGCGACCCATGATCGCTGTCGAGGCGCGCTCTCGCTCAGCAGGTCTTGCTCGACTGCGCTCATATGGTTCGTCCCCAGCGATTGTGTGCCTCTGCTGTCGTGATGCATGTGAAACCTCTCACGATCCACTCGTGAGCGAGGTCCATGAAGTCGAGCGCGCCGTCGAGGTCGGGCGAACTCGCTCGGCCCCGCGAGACCAGGTTGAGGCCGGTGATCCGCCGCCCATCACCGGACTGCCGGACTGCCCCTCGATGGCGAGCCATCCGCGCCCGTTGGGAAGCTCGAAGCGCGTGAAGAACCCGGCCCCGCTTGGCGTTGGCAGGAATTCGTCGCTCATCGATCCCGTCCACGGCGCGACGATCGTCGACATGCCGTCTGGCGAGTCGTGGCTGTCCTCTACCTCCGGTCGGTTGACATAGAGGACTTCGCTGATCGAGGGTGGGGGCAGAGTCAGGTCGAGGTGCTCGACGACGCGCGATAGACGCTTCCAGGCCTCGACTAGTGTCCTGAGCCGGAAGTTCGGCGGAGGTATCTGGTGAGGTTAGCAAGCCTTTCAACAGCGGTTTCGCGCCAAGGCGAACGGTTGAGGCCACGCCATATCCTCATGAACTTGGAACTCAGGACACTAGGAACGCTCGGATGGTTGCGTAGCGCGGGTAAGGGGTGTCCATTGGGAGCTTCCGCCAGTTGACGACGAGCCGATCTTGCTGGAGTTGCAGGAGTTGGCTTCCTTCCTTGTTCTGAAGCCACAGGCGAGGCGTCTCCGTCTCGTCGCTCAGCTTGAGTGCCACCGCCGGGCGATCGGGTTCGACGGCAATCGGTGCCAGCGTCGGCCGCTCGGACACGTTCGGCAGCATGTCTTGCCAAGGCTCGGCGATCTGGGCGAGGTCGACCGAGCGGTAGCCGATGGCTGACTCGAATTGGATCGCCAGAGCCACCTCGACCACCGGCGGCCGGTCGTAGGCAGGGAGTTGGCCTTCAGGCGGCCGCACCGTTCACCGCGTGAGTTGACCGCATGACAGTTCTGAGACTAGCCGGAACGCCGCCCGGAGCAGCGGACGGCGACCGGCGGGCGGGCCGAACGCGGACTCCGTATCTGACTCGAGAGGAGAAACTGGTGCCGCTGGGTCGCGTGGGCACCGCCCGCAAGCCCGAGTACGACCGCCGCCTCTCCTGGGACGCCTACTGGAACCTCGCAGCGCCCCCGCGGTGAGTGACTCGAAGTTGCCTCCCCGCCTCAGCACCTCAGTATTACCGAGTTATACTGACCTCGTGAAGGTCGCCGTCTCGATCCCCGATCCCCTGTTCCGCCGTGCGGAACGATTGGCGCGCCGGCGGATGATGTCGCGCTCGCAGCTGTACGCGTTGGCGCTGGAACAGATCGTGGGTTTCGAAGGCGACAGCGAGATCACCCAGCAACTCAACGCCGTGTATGAAGGCCACGACTCCCGACTGGATTCCGGTCTGGCGGCAGCGCAGGCCGAAGCCATGCGCGAGCAGTGGTGAGTGGGCTCGAGGGTGCTGAGACGCGGCGACATCCACTGGGTGAACCTGCGAGAACCGGTGGGATCCGAGCCGGGCTACCGCCGCCCGGTTCTGATCGTCTCCGCGGAAGCCTTCAACGAGAGCAGAATCAACACGGTGGTTGCGCTGGCGATCTCGTCCAACCTGGGCCTCGCCGACGCGCCGGGCAACGTGGAAGTGCTTTCGGCCGAGTCCGGGCTGGATCGCGACTCGGTCGTGAACGTCTCGCAGATCGTGACTCTCGACAAGGCCCAAGTGCGAGAGCGGGTCGGAAGCGCGGGCGTCGAGTTGATGCGCCGGGTTGATGCCGGCCTGCGCCTCGTCCTGCAACTCGACGCGGGCTGACAGCGAGGAGGCGTGGACTCGCCAGAGGTCAGTTGCGGGAAGGAACGCCCGTGACTGAGCCGCGGCGGAAGCTGATCGAGGTGGCGTTGCCGCTGGACGCCATCAACGCGGCCGCGTCGGCGGAGAAGACGATCTTTCATGCGCACCCGTCGACACTGCACATCTGGTGGGCGCGGCGCCCGTTGGCGGCGGCGCGGGCGGTGCTGTTCGCCTCTCTGGTGGACGACCCGTCGGCGCACCCCGACAGGTTCCCGACCACCGAGGCGCAGGCCGCCGAGCGCCAACGCCTCTTCGGGATCATCGAGCGTCTGGTGCCGTGGAAGAACAGCGACGACGCCGGAGTGCTGGCCGAGGCGCGGGCGGAGATCGCTGCGAGTTGCGGCGGTGACCTGCCCGCGGTGCTCGACCCGTTCGCGGGCGGCGGGTCGATCCCGCTGGAGGCGCAGCGCCTGGGGTTGGCGGCGCACGCCTCTGATCTGAATCCCGTGGCGGTGCTGATCAACAAGGCTCAGGTTGAGATCCCGCCGCGGTTCGCCGACCGCCCGCCGGTTCATCCGGACCAGGAGGGTGCCGCGCAGCTGCGGGGCTGGACCGGCGCGCAGGGCCTCGCCGCCGATGTGCGCTACTACGCCGGTGGTTTGGCCGCGGAGGCCGAGCGCCGCATCGGCGGTCTGTACCCGAAGGTCGTGCTGCCGCCCGAGCACGGAGGTGGCGAGGCCAAGGTGATCGCCTGGCTGTGGGCGCGCACGGTGCGTTCGGCTGATCCGGCTTGGCGTGGGCACGTGCCGCTGGTGCGAAGCTTCGTGCTGAGCAGCAAGAAGAGCAGTCGGGCGTGGCTGGAGCCTTCGGTGGACCGAGACTCGAGGACGGTCCGTTTCGCGGTCCGAAGAGGCGACGAGGGTGACCTGCCCGCGGGTACCCTCACCCGTAGAGGTGCCCGCTGTCTGGCCACTGGTGCGGCACTGCCGTTTGACTACCTCCGGGCTGAAGGTCGCGCGGGCCGCATGGGCCACTCACTCTTGGCCATCGTCTCCGGGGGCGACCGGAGGCGGGTCTACCTCCCCGCAAGCGCGGTGCACGAGGAGAGTGCTCTCGTCGATCCGCCTCTCGACGTTCCGACGGAGCGGCTGCCCGAGAAGGCTCTGGGATTCCGGGTCCAGCAGTACGGCATGACCCGTTGGGCCGACCTTTTCACGCCCCGGCAGTTGACGGTGCTGGACACGTTGTGTGACCTGGTTGTCGAGGCGCGTGAGCGGGTTTGGGCCGACGCCGCAGCAGCGGGGTGGGATGACGATCAGATGCCGCTGGCCAATGGCGGCAGCGGCGCTGCGGCGTACGCCGAGGCGGTCTCGCTGTACCTGGCGTTCGTGGTGATGAGGGTGGCCGACCGAGGCTCGTCGCTGGCGTTCTGGCAGCCTGGCCGCGAGACGGTCGCCAACACGTTCACGCGTCAGGCGCTGGCGATGGTGTGGGACTTCGCCGAGGCGAACCCGTTCAGCGGCTCCTCGGGCAGCCTTGAGACGGCCACAACCTGGGTGGCCAACGCACTGGCCGCGCTCCCCGCCGGCGGGGCGGGCGCCGCCACGCAGGCCGACGCGGCAAAGATCGCCTCGCCGCGGCTGGCGCTGATCTCCACCGATCCGCCCTACTACGACAACGTGCCGTACGCCGATCTGTCGGATTTCTTCTATGTGTGGCTGCGCCGCTGCCTGGGGTCGGTGTACCCGGAGGTGTGCGCGACGCTGCTGGTGCCGAAGGCGCAGGAGTTGGTGGCCACGCCGTACCGCTTCGACGGCGACAGGAATCAGGCCGAGGAGTTCTTCGAGTCCGGGCTGAACCGGGTCTTCGAGCGGCTGAGGGATGTTCAGGACGAGCGGTTCCCCATGACCGTGTACTACGCGTTCAAGCAGGCCGAGACCACCGAGGGCGGTGTGGCGTCGACGGGGTGGGAGACGATGCTTCAGAGCCTCATCGACTCGGGCATGGTGATCACCGCCACCTGGCCGATGCGAACCGAGCGCTCGAATCGACCGCGTGCCATGGGGGCGAACGCCCTGGCGTCCTCGATCGTGCTGGTGTGTCGCCGGCGCTCGGTGTCGGCCCCGCTGGCGACTCGGCGCGAGTTCCTGCGCGCCCTTGAGGCCGAGGTGCCTGAGGCGCTGCGGCTGTTGCGTGAGGGCGGCGTCGCACCGGTGGACATGGCGCAGGCGGCCATCGGACCCGGCATGGCGGTGTTCTCCCGCTACGCCCGGGTGATGGAGGCCAGCGGCGAGACGATGCGGGTTCGCACCGCGTTGGAGCTGATCAACGAGACGCTCGACGAGGTGGCCGAGGGCATCGACGCCGACTTCGACTACGACACCCGCTGGGCGATCAGCTGGTTCTCCGAGTACGGCTTCGAGGAAGGGGAGTTCGGCCGCGCCGAACTGCTGTCGAAGTCCCGCAACACCTCCGTGGCCGGCCTCGTCGACGCAGGGATCGTCGAATCCGGTGCCGGCAAGGTCCGCCTGCTGCGCCGCGACGAACTGGACCCCGACTGGGACCCCACCACCGACGGCCGATTCACCGTCTGGGAGGTCGCCCACCACCTCATCCACCGCGTCCACGAACAAGGCGAGCAAGAGGCTGCAGCTCTCCTCGGTGCCGTCGGCGGCCACGGCGAGGCCGCCAAGGAACTCGCCTACCGCCTCTACCTCATCTGCGAGCGCAAGGGCTGGGCCACCGAGGCCCTCGACTACAACAGCCTCGTGACCTCCTGGCCCGAACTAACCAAACTCGCCGCCAGTGCACCGTCGACCCAGGTCAGCCTCCTGTAGCCAGTGAAGTGGTGCGGTGCAGGTGGCGGGCCGATGTCGGGTTCGCACCGCGCCGCATCGAGCGACTGCGCCACCGGCCGAAATCGTTGAGCGGCCACTGCTGGCGCTGGGGCGCTGCTTGAGCAGGTTCTGTCTACATTACGTAGACTTTCCCTATGGCGAACACAACGACCATCAGAGTTGATCTCGGTACCCATGAGAGACTTGTCGAACTCAGCCGGGCAGCGGACACCTCGCTGATCCAGACGGTCCGCGACGCGGCCGAGGCGCTGCGCCGCGAGCGGTACGCACGCCGGGTCCGCGCTGAGTTCGCCGCCCTGCGGGCGGACCCGCAGGCTTGGCAGCAGTATCTCGCCGATGCGGAACTCACAGCCGTCACAGATGGCGTCGATTGACGAACTCTGGTCCGTCGACTTCGGTCCCTCGTATCCGGCAGAGCCCGCATTCCGGCGTCCCGCCGTTGTGGTCGGTCCTCCCGACTCGTTCGGCCGGGAGTTCCCGGTGGCGATCGTCGTGCCTCTGACCACCGCACGACGCGATCTCTCGTGCCACGTCGAGGTGGAGGCAACGCCGGCCAACGGCTTGGCCGAGACGAGCTATGCCCAGTGCGAACTCGTTCGATCCGTCAACCGGGACCGTCTGGTCCGCCGCCTCGGGGTGATCGATTACGTGAACGGCCGCCGGATATCCGACGTGCTGAGGATGCTGCTCGACCACTGAGCACGTCGCCGGCGCCTTCTACGGGCCCGGCGTCCAGTCACCGCCCCAACGCGAGAGGTGCGCCTGGACGAAGACGCTCAGCGGCCTGTCCGTTCCTCGTGGATGTCCTCGCGGGTCCAGCCGCGGCCCGTGTCCCCACTGGCGGTGCCGGCGTCGTCTCACGATTGTGTGTAGGAAATAGTCGACAAATGTGTGTAAGAAGTAACCAACATAATTGTAGAAGAGGCATCTCGGTCCGCTAATCTGGCTGGATCGAGAACTACATCGCCCGCATCGCTGACCGCGCCCTGGCCTCGGATCTGGGCGGATGGCCTGCCATCCTGCTCACCGGACCCAGGGCGGTCGGCAAGACCACATCTGCCCAGCGGCTGGCCGGGTCGGTCCTCCAACTGGACCGGCCCGAAGAGCGCAGCCTCGTTCTCGAGGACCCGGACGCGGCGATATCTGTCGGTCCCTTCCCGCTGCTGCTCGACGAGTGGCAGCACACGCCGGACGTCCTGGGTGCCGTCAAGCGGGCGGTTGACGCCGACGGCGGACCGGGGCGCTTCATCATCACGGGCTCAGCGAGGAACGACCTCATCGCCAGCTCGTGGCCCGGCACGGGCCGCTTCCTGGACATCCAACTGTGGCCGCTAACCGGCCGGGAGCGCTTCGGTGATGCGACCGCGCCGTCGCTCTTCGACCGTTGGGACACCCCAGCGCGGTTCACGGTCCCGACGGATCCGCCCGACATTCTGGGTTACCTGCGGATCGCACTGGCCGGCGGCTTCCCCGCTGCGGTCGCCTCGGCCGATGCCGACCGGCGGGCCCGCTGGATGCGAAGCTATGTGCGGGTTGCGTCGACCCGCGACCTCGGTGAGTTTGATAGCGGCAACGGTCGTCCCCGCAGCCCGGAGCGGATGCGCCGCTACCTGCAGGCGTGCGCGTTGCATTCTGCCGGCGTTGTGGCTGACTCGACCCTCGCAGAGTCCGCACGCCTGGACCGGAAGACGGCCGCCGGCTATCACGAGATCCTCAGCGTCCTGCGTCTCATAGACGACACGCCGGCTTGGCGTTCGAACCGCCTGAAGCGTCTCACGGCCACCCCCAAGCGTTACCTCACCGACGCGGGACTCGCCGCCTGGCTGGCCGGGGTCGACTTCGACGCCGCGAGACACAACCCGGACGCGCGGGGTCGCATCATCGACACCTACGTGGCAGCCCAGCTCCGGGTGGAGGCCGAGGCATCTGTCCGGCCGGTGCAACTCCATCACCTGCGCGCTCAGCGCGGCGAGCACGAGATCGACCTGATCGCCGAATTCGGCTTCAGGGTCGCCGCGTTCGAGGTGAAGAGGGCCAGCGCCCCGACCCGCAAGGACGCACGGCACATCATCTGGCTGCGAGATCAGATGCCCCCCGAACAGTTCGCTGGCGGCGTCATCTTCCACACGGGTCGTCACCGCCGCCAAATCGCCGAAAAGATCGAGGCTGTCCCGATCGCAGCCCTGTGGGGTTGACAGACTCCAATCGCTTCCGCTCCGGACGCTCAGCGGCCTGTCCGTTCCTCGTAGATGTCTTCGCGGCTCCAGCCGCGGCCCCTGTGCCCGCAGGCGGCGCCGGCGCCGACGCGTCGCGGCTCAGCCGATGCCCGAGAAGGGGTTGACGATCTGGACGTCTCGGATGGTCTGGCCGTCGTTGAGATCCTCGGTGAGGAGACGGTCACTGCCGGCTGCGGCGGCCGCTTCGACGATCAGGGCGTCCCAGATCGAGAGCCTTGCGGTGAGGGCGGTATCGGTTGCGCGCAGGACCAGCCGGTGGTCGATGGGCACGACGCGGAGCGTGGCCATTTGGCGCACGCCCTCGCGTGCGGCCCGCGGATCCAGGCTGAGTTTCCTGGTGACCACCCAGAAGAACTCCGAGAGTACCTGGGTGGAGATGACGACCTCCTCGGGTTGCTCCGTGAGCACTGCGCGAGCGATGCGCTGCTTCTCGGCGTCGGCGTGGTCGTAGAGATAAACGAACACGTTCGTGTCGACGAAGACGCTCAGCTTGCTGTCCGTTCTTCGTAGATGTCCTCGCGAGTCCAGCCGCGGCCCCTGTCCCCACTGGTGACACCGGCGTCGTCGGCGAGCGCGATGAGGGTCCGCACGGTGGCATCCTGCTGCGAGGTCCCGGTGAAGGACACCAAGAAGTCGCGGACGGCGGCGTTCACCGACGTGCCGGACTCGAGAGCCCGGATCCGAGCGCGACGCAACAACTCGTCATCGATCGCGAGTGTTAGATTCGCCACGTAATCAGTGTAACACGTAACCCGTGTAACCGACTGCGTGGAGCGATCGACGTGCCGAGATCGTCATTCGCCGGTGCCCGACATCTGTGCCATCGCCGGGACGCGCCGCTGGGTCGAGCAGCTGTCGTACCTCGCGTGTAGACCTGCGGCTGTGGAGTCGTCGCGTTCGAAGCCGTCGGGGCGCAAGCTCATCGAGGTCGCGCTGCCGCTGGAGGCTGTGAACGCCGCCGGGCGGGCTGAGAAGGCGGTGCCCAAGAAGGGACACCCAGCGACGATGCACCTGTGGTGGTCCCGCAAGCCGCTTGGCGTCGCGCGGGCCGTGCTGTTCGCCTCGCTCGTGGATGACCCGTCTGCCCGGCCGGATCGATTTCCCACCGAGGCCGACCAGAATGCCGAGCGCCGGAGATTGATGGAGTTGATCGAGGGGCTCTGCCGATGGGAGCGCAGCGGCGACGTTGCTCTGCTAGCTGCTGCGCAGCACCGAATCGTCACCTCCGCGGGCGACGATGTGCCGAGAATCCTGGACCCCTTCTGCGGTGGCGGAGCGATCTCGACGGAGGCGCTCAGGCTGGGTTTGGACACGCTTGCCATCGACCTGAACCCCGTCGCCGGCCTTGTGAGTGCGGCCACCTTGTCGATTGCCCAGAGGTTCGCCGGGCAGCCTGCTGTCAACTCCGGTCTCTTCGGAGGAAGCGATGGGCTGAGGGGAATTGCGTCTGATATTGCTTTCTACGGGGAAGCCGTTGAAGCCGAGTGTCAGCGGCGTCTCGCTCAAGCCTTCGAGGCGGCCGTGAGTCCGCTGTCGCCGAGCGGGCGCACGGTGGCGATCTCTTACCTGTGGGCGCGGACGATTGCCTGCGGCAACCCAGGCTGCCGTCGCACCACACCGCTGCTGTCCACATGGTGGTTGTCCAAGAAACGGACGAACCGCTGGCATGCCCGCCCGGTGATCGACAGTGACCGCTTCGACTTCGAAGTGATGCCAGGGCCGCCGCCCGCCGGTGTCGTTGATCTCAAGGTCGGACGGGGCGCCAACTTCCTGTGCATCTTCTGCAACACGGTGAACGACGCCGACGCGGTGCGCGACTGGGGGTGGGAGTTTGGCTTCGGGCTGCGTCTGGTGGCTGTGCAAGCTTTCGCCAACCCAGAGCGGCCGCGGGGCGGACGCGGGTGGCTGGCACCCGACGCCGCGAGCCAACAGGCAGGCCTCGCAGGTGGCGATACCAGGTACCCGGAGGCCGTTGAGGCGGCACTGCGCCGAGAACTGCCAGCCGAATGCGGGAATGTCACGGCGTTCGGGCTGCGCACATTCGGCGACCTCCTCTCGCCTCGCCAGCGCCGCACGATGGCCACGTTCAGCGAGGTGATCAACGGAATCACTTCCGTGGTGCACCGCGACGCCGTCGGGGCGGGAATGCCGGACGCCGAACTCGGCCTCGAGCAGGGTGGCAGTGGTGCACGCGCCTACGCCGAGGCCATCACCACGTACCTGGCTCTCGCGCTGTCCCGGATGGCCAACCGTACGACGACGATGACGACCCACAACCGGGCCAACGGGTCGGTCGAGCAGTCGTTCATCCGACCCGCCTACGGGTTCTACGGTGAGTTCCCCGAGGCCAATCCCTTCTCGGGGTCGACGGGCTCGTGGGCCGGCGGTCTCGACTACGTTGTCAAGGCGGTCGAGGCCCTCCCTGCGCCGACGAGCGTTGCCGGTCTGGGATCGATCTCGTCCCCTCCTAGCGGCGAGCCATCCAGCGACATCCTTCGGGAGCTGGCGTGCGTCGGGCGAGCCGAAGTTCGATGCGCCTCGATGCTCACCGCTCTCGACGGTGACAGGGGGGTGGTCTGTACGGATCCGCCCTACTACGACATGTTCGACTACGCCTCGCTGTCGAATCTGTTTCTTGTGTGGCTCAGAGCGACGCTCGGTGACGTGTGGCCCGACACGCTGGGACCACTCCTGGCCCCGAGCGATGAGCAGATCGTCTCCAATTCAGCAAGGTTCGAGGGAGACAGGGCGGCCGCGCACTCCCACTTCGAGACGCTGCTACGCCGGGCCTTCGAGCACATGCGGGAAGTCCACGACCCTCGTTATCCGCTCACCGTCTACTACGGATACCAGCAGGTGGAGAAGAAGGCGAAGAAGACGAACGCCAGGGCTCCCGGCACGGCGTGGGAGGCGCTGTTGGAGAGTCTCATCGCTGCCGACTTGCAAATCACCGCAACGTGGCCCTTGCGGACTGAGCGCCCTGAAGGCGTAAAGAAGGGCACCAAGTCTCTGGCGTCCTCGGTGCTCCTGGTCTGCCGCCCGAAGGCCGGGGACGGTTCCGCCCAGTCCGTGACGACAGTCCGTGAGCTACGTCGCGAGTTGCAGGCCGAGCTTCCCGGTGCCATACGGCTGCTGCAGCAGGGCAACATCGCCCCGCTGGATCTTGTCCAGGCTGCTGTCGGGCCCGGGATGGCGGTGTACACGCGCTACGAGCGGGTGCTGGCCGCCGATGGATCGCACCTGGGTGTCCGAGAGGCCCTGGCGCTCATCAATGAGGTTCTCGACGAGACACTGACCGGTACCGGCGCCGAACTCGACGCTGACACCCGCTGGGCACTGACCTGGTTCGACGAACACGGCTTCAACGAGGGCCCGTTCGGCCGCGCCGAGCAGTTGTCCAAGGCCCGGAACACGTCTGTGGCCGGACTGGTTGAGGCTGGAGTCGCTGTGGCTGTCGGCGATCGGGTTCGCCTACGAGATCGCGACGAACTCGAGGAAGGGTGGGATCCCACCACAGATAGGCGCCCCACCGTGTGGGAAGCCACGCAACACCTGCTACGAACACTCCTCGACAGCGGCGAGCCGGCCGCGGCCAGGCTGCTGAGTCGCCTCGAAGCGGACACGGCGGACGCGGCCCGCGACTTGGCCTACCGACTGTTCCAAATCTGCACTCGGCGGAACCGGTCCGCGGAAGCCGCTGTCTACAACGGCCTCGTCACCTCTTGGCCCGAACTGACCCGCCTCGCCGCTACGGGCGAACAGCTTCTGTCCTAAGCCCACCACGCCACGGGACGCCCCCCACATGCAAGGGGGAGTTGGTCACAGAGACTCTCCAGTTCGCGGCGTTCTGGACCTCACGAACTCCGAGGGTCTACAGGGAGATGTGCCCTGATGCTTGCTACGTTTGTTCGCCGTGACGCTGGGAGTTGCGGTCTGCCTCGGTCGTGAGGCCGCGGGAGGAGTGATCTCTTGGCGCTGAGCAATCATGAGCGGATCGGTAAGGCGATCGCCCTGTTAGGCGACGGCTTGGCTCCGTTCGTGGCGCGCGAGTGCGAGGCGGAGTTCGGCCCCAACTGGCCGGCGGCCGTGCAGCGCGTCGACACTCGGGGCGGCAAGCCCAGGCAAGTCAACCCAAAGGATCCGCAGTTCCTGCTCAAGGTGCTCTGGGACGAATGGAACGCGATCTTCTCCCGGAAGCTGTCGCGAGCCGACCGCAGCTACATCGCAGAACTGCAGGTTGTGCGTAACTCATGGGCTCACAACGAGAGTTTTTCCACAGATGATGCTCTCCGGGGACTAGACACGGCACAGCGCCTGCTGGAGTCCGCTGCTGCTGGTGCCCAGGCCAACGAAATCGGTGGCCTCCATCAGGAGTTGCTGCGCCTGAAGTTCGAGGAGCAGAGCCGCAGCGCCCGGCGCAGCAGGGCGCAGCGCACCGAGGCCGGCGTGGAGGCGGGGCTGCCTTCCTGGCGGGAGGTGATCGAGCCGCACGACGACGTCACCTCGGGGCGCTTCGAGATGGCCCAGTACGCTGCCGACCTGCACCAGGTGTGGCGCGGCGCGGCGGCGGCCGAGTACGGCGACCCGACCGAGTTCTACCGGCGCACCTTCATCACCGAGGGACTCGGCAAGCTGATCACGGGAGCGGTCGAGCGATTCGCGGGTGCCGGCGGCGACCCCGTCGTGAAGTTGCAGACCAACTTCGGCGGGGGGAAAACGCACGCCCTCATCGCTTTGTACCACCTCGCCGGCGCCGAGCGGGCGGCCGACATCCCGGGGGTGGAAGACCTTCTGACCGGCGGCGGATCGAGCCTCCCCGGAACCGGAGTGCGCCGAGCGGTCCTCGTGGGCCATCAACTGGAGCCGAGCACTATCTCCCGAAAGCCCGACGGGACCGAGATTCGCACCATGTGGGGTGAACTTGCCTGGCAACTTGGTGGATCTGATGCATATTCGCTGATCGCTGAGGCAGACCGGTCCGCCACCAGCCCCGGCGCCGCCCTCGGCGAAGTGTTGCGGGCCCACGCGCCGTGCCTGATCCTGATCGACGAGTGGGTGGCCTACGCTCGGCAGCTCTATGGGCAGCAGGGTCTGCCGGCCGGGACCTTCGACGCCCACTTCAGCTTCGCGCAGGCGCTTGCCGACGCCGTCGCTGCCACACCGCGGGCGCTCCTGGTAGCCACGATCCCCGCCTCGCAGATCGAGGTCGGCGGTGAGGGAGGGCAAGCCGCGCTAACCCGCCTGGAGAATCTGTTCGGGCGCGTGGAGGCCAACTGGCGCACTGCCTCGACGGAGGAGAGCTTCGAGATCGTCCGGCGCCGGCTGTTCAAGCCGCTCAGCGCCGCCGCGGCCCGCAGGCGGGAGGCGGTGGCGGCGGCATTTGCGGAGCTCTACAGGGCCAACAGCGGCGAGTTCCCGTCCGAGTGCCGGGAGGGCGACTACCAGCGCCGGATGGTCGCGGCCTACCCGGTTCACCCGGAGTTGTTCGACCGGCTCTTTGGCGATTGGTCGAACCTGGAACGCTTCCAGTGCACCCGCGGTGTTCTGCGCCTGATGGCCAGAGTTATCCACAGTCTGTGGATGAACGAGGACGCCAATTTGCTGATCATGCCGGGCACGATCCCCGTCGACGATGCCGAAGTTGCCGCCGAAATAACCCGCTACCTGGACGATGGCTGGCGGCCGGTGCTGGAGGTGGACGTGGACGGGCCCAAGGCCTTGTCGTGGCGTCTGGACGCCGAGAACGCCCCGCTGGGCCGTTACTCAGCGGCGCGGCGGGTGGCCCGCACGGTGTACTTCGGTTCCGCGCCCAGCCAGCAGGCTGCCAACAAGGGCCTGGACGACCGTTCGATCAAGCTCGGTTGTGTCCAGCCGGGGGAGCGCCCGGCCACTTTCGGTGACGCCCTCCGGCGACTCTCGGACCGGGCCACGTACCTGTACCGCGACGCCTCCCGCTACTGGTACGCGCTGGCGCCGACGGTCACTCGCATAGCCCAGGATCGGGCCGCCGAACTCAAGTCTCTCGACGTTGACGAGGCGATCCGCCGACGCCTGGGCGCGGAGGCCGCTCGTAGGGGCGACTTCGCAGCTGTGCATCCCTGTGCCCGCTCGCCTGGCGAGGTGCCCGACGAGGACACGGTCCGGCTGGTGATCATCGATCCCGGCTTCGAGCACGACCGCAGCAGCGAGTCGAGTCGGGCTCAAGACTTCGCCGCCACGGTTCTGAACGAGCGCTCGGGCGGGGCGCGGCGCCACCGCAACATGGTGGTGTTCCTGGCGCCCGACAGTGCCCGGCTCGCGGAGTTGCGCCAGGCGGCCCGCCAGTGGCTTGCATGGGACTCCATACGCCGCGACGGCGAGACCCTGAACCTGGACGCTTTCCAGACCCGCCAGGCTGACACGAAGGCGGACGAGTTCGACGAGACGGTAGACCAGCGCATTGCCGAGACCTACCAGTGGGTGCTCAACCCCGACCAGCCCGAGAACGACCCGACGGGGCCGATGACCTGGGACACGTTCCGGCTGCCGAGTCCTGGTGTGGGGCGCGCCGGAGCCAGTTCGGAGTCGCTGGCCGAACGGGTCTCCCGCAAGTTGATCGCCGACGAGGGCCTAGTGCCCGCATATTCCGGACCCCGGCTGCGGCTGGACATCGACCGGGTGCCGTTGTGGCGGGGGGACCACGTCAGCGTGGCACAACTGTGGGACGACTTCACGCAGTACCTGTACCTGCCCCGGCTTCGGGATCGGTCGGTGCTGGATGAGGCGGTGCGCGACGGCGTGGCCTCGCTGACTTGGCGGGCCGATGGCTTCGCCTATGCCGACACCCACAGCGCTGACACTGCTGGCGGGGAGAGCGGTCGCTACGTCGGTCTGCGGGCGGGCGAGGCCCTCGCCGCCCTGGCTCCGAGCGGCTTGGTGGTCCGTCCCGACGTGGCCGCCGAGCAACTGGCCGCCGACCGGGCCGAGACCGCCGACGGCCCTGAGGAATCCGGCGAGGCTGGCGGCGGCGATCCTGACTCACCGCGTGGTGACGAGCCTGTTGCCGAACCCGCCGGTCCCGCCCTGCCCACTCGCTACTGGGGCCGGGTCACGTTGGACTCGCTGCGCTGGACCCGGGCGGCCGCCGACATCGCCGACGCCATCGTCAACCAGTTGGCCCGCGCCGACGGTGCCACCGTCGAGATCACCATCGAGGTCGAGGGCACCGCCCCGGCGGGTTTCGACGAGGCCACTCAGCGCACCGTCAGCGAGAACGCCGCCACACTGAAGTTCACGACCGGCGAGTTCGAGGACTGAGCCGAGCTCCCGCCTGCCGGGGCGGGCACCGGAGGCGAGGCCGACGCCTAGGCTGGGCGGGATCCCGCTATGACGTCTGGTACCGCTCCCGCCGAAGCCCCCTCGCGACAGGTCGCTGAACGCCGTTTCAGCCAATCCATGATCGTCTCGGGCACCCGCTGCCTGCTGGCGTATGTCGTGTTCCCCTACGTGTTCCCGCTGCTCGGGGTCGCAGACGTCGTGGGCCCGGCGGTCGGCGTTGCGATCGGTGTGGTGGCGATCGTGTTCAACGCTCTGAGCATCCGGCGCTTCTGGCGGGGGAACCACCGGCTCAAGTGGCCCCTGAGCGTCGTCAACCTCGCCGTGATGGGGCTGATGTTCTACCTGGCCGTCGGCGACGTCGCCGAACTCGCCGGCTGAGTCGGGAGAGCCCGGACATGGCGGGGCGGGACGAGTCGAACGGCGGCCCCGAGGTGCCGCCGGCCCGGAATCCGGCCCACGGGGAACCTCCCGCCATGGCCCGCAGCAAGCTGATCCGGGGCGTCTGGATCGCGACGGGTCTGGTGCTCGTGGGCATCGGCGGAGTCGGCATCGTCGTGCCGGGTCTGCCCTCCACGATCTTCTTCATCCTGGCGGCAGCTGCCTTCTCCAGGTCGAGTGCCCGCCTTGAGCGCTGGCTCCTGAACCTGCCCGCGGTCGGTCCGCTGGTGCGGGACTACCGGGCAGGGCTGGGCATGCGCCGCCGCGCCAAGATCCTGGCTGTGTCCATGATCGTGATCGCGGTGGGCATCAGCACCGGCCTGGCGATCCAGAGCTGGACGCCACGGGCCATCGTCCTGGCCGCCGGTGCGGTGGGCGTGGCCTACGTCAGCTGGCGGGTTCCGACCCGCGAGACCCTGGACCGGATCGCCGCCCAGGGTGCCGGCTAGCGCCCAGGACCGGTACCGCCGCCGCTCGGCGGGCAGCGGGTGGCGGTTCGCTACCGTGAGACTGTGACCCTCACGCCGATCGTCGGCACGCTCGGCTACCTGTGGGACCGAGCCGGCGACACGGTGCTGATGGTGCAACGAGATGCACGTCCCGGCGACGACCACTTCGGCAAGGTCAACGGCCTCGGGGGCAAGCTCGAGGCCGGCGAGCACGTCGTCGAGTGCATGCGCCGCGAGCTGCGCGAGGAGGCCGGCCTGGAGGTCACCTCGCTGCGGCTGCGCGGCACGATCTCCTGGACCGACTTCGGTCCCCGGGATGAGGACTGGCTGGGGTTCGTCTTCCTGGCCGACGCCTGGCGCGGCGAGCCCCCGGCGCACAACGACGAGGGAGGCCTGATCTGGGTGCCTCGCACCCGCCTTTTCGCCGCCTGCGCCCCCGACCCCGCCGCCCGGCAGGCCGCAGGCCTCGAGCTCTGGGACGGCGACCGCCACTTCCTGCCGCTGGTCTTCGACGACGACCCGCGCCCGTTCCACGGCACGATGCCCTACGCCGGCGACCGGGCCGTGGGCTGGACCTACGAGCGCCTCTGACCCAAGACCTCCCCGGACCGGCCGCAGGGGCAGATGTTGCTCATGTGGTCGCGACGTTGCCATCCCAGAGCCGCGTCGACGCTCGCAACCACATCTCCGGCCGGGATCTGCCCCACAACCAGCGGTCGGCAACAACTGCTGCGCGGCACGGTCTGGCCCATCGAACCGGTCGCACACTCCCGCGGGACCCGGGCTCGGGCGGTCACGCCATAGCGAAATCGTGGAACCGGTGGGCGGTGTCCGCCGACACCATTCCGTTGCGCACATCGCTGGCGATCACCCCGTGCGGCCGGGCCGCAGGTGACCCGTAGCCTCCGCCGCCGGCGTTGAACATCTCGACGATCGAACCGGGCGCAACCAATGTCGTGGAGTTGGGTGCGGGTTCGTACGGTTCGCCGCCCGGGGGCGTGATGACCATGCGGTTCGGCGCCCCCCGCTCGCCGCCGAAGAGGCCGTAGGGCTCGTCGCTGCCGTCGCCGAAGCACGTGACCACGGTCTCGGCCTCCATGAGATAGGCCACCTTGATGCCGAATCCGCCTCGCCACTCACCCGGACCGGCGGAGTCCTCCCAGTACTCGTGGCTCAGCAGGGTGATCGGCATACCCCCCTCGAAGACCTCGTAGTCGTCGAAGGCGAAGCCGCCCCCGCAGGTCAGGATGCCGATGCAGTCCTGCCCGTCGCCGCCGGCGACGCCGCCCGCGCCGCACTTGTTCGAGAGCAGCGGCACGGCCAGGAACTCCCTGCCCGTCGCCGGGTCGGTGCCGTAGAGGCTGACGTTGAGCCCCCTGCCCCAGCCGGCGCACACCCGGTCGGGCGCGGCCGGGGCGAGGGCCTTCATCACGGTCTCGGCGATCACGTCGTTCATGACGAAGTTGCCCAGCACGCTCGGTGCCGGGAACGCCGCATGCAGGAACGTCCCCTCGGCCAACACCACCTCGATGCAGCGCTCGACGCCGCCGTTGTGGGGGATGTCGGGGTCGATGATCATCAGGAACGTGGAGGTGGCGGCCGCGTACGACGTGCCGTGGACCCCGTTGTAGTAGCGGTCCACCTGCGCGTCGGAGTCGCTGAAGTCCAGCACCACCCGGCCGCCGCCGACGGTGGCGACCAAGCGGCAGACCAGCCGGTCAGGACCGACTCCGGCGGGCAGGTCCCAGGTGGCCTCGGCGGTGTAGGTGCCGGGGATCATGCGCTCGATCTCGGCTCGCGCCCGCTCCTCGCTGAAGTCCAGCAGGGCGTCGAGATGTGCCATGGCGACGTCGATGCCGTAGCGGGCGCACAACTCCCACAGCGCCCGCTCGCCGACCCCGGTGGCGCCCATGAGGGCACGCAGGTCGCCGCCCACCAGTTCGGGGAAGCGGCTGTTGGCCATGAGCACGTTCCAGACGTCTCGCCGGAGTGTCCCGCCGTCGAACACCCGCAGCGGTGGGATGCGGATGGTCTCCTGCCAGACGTCGGTGGCCTGCGGGTCGTAGCCACCCGCCGACCTGCCCCCGAGGTCGGCGAGGTGCCCCTTGGTGGCCGTCCAGAAGCGCAGATCGCCGTCGATGAACACCGGACGGAACACGCCCGTGTCCTGGGCCTGGTTGTTGCCCCGGAACGTGTCGTTGTGCACGAAGACGTCGCCGGGACGGATGGGGCCGCCCACCTGCTCGACGAGGTGTCCCAGCATCTCGGAGAACCCGTACGCCATCAGCGGGAGCCCCTCGTTCTGGGCGAGGATCCGGTGGTCGGCGTCGAGGACCGCCGCGGTGAAGTCCCGCACCTGGAGAAGCTGGGAGCGGGACGTGCGCTCGATGACCCGGGTCATGTCCCGGGTGGCGGCCTCGATCTTCTTGCCGAGCACCGCCACCAGGATCGGGTCGATCATCACTGCTCGCCCGCGGCGCCCGGGAGGTCGGTGCTCATGCGCTCAGTCCTTGGCCTCGAGCAGGAAGTGCCCGTAGCCGTCGCAGGACAGGTCGAAGTGCACGTCCACGACGACGTTCGTGTCGGGCAGTTCCACGATGCAGGGGCCCTCGATGCGCATGCCGGGCAGCACGGCGGTGCCGTCGTAGACGGGCACCTCCACGACGCCGCCGTCCCGGAAGTAGGTGCTGCGGTTGCCCTTGAACGCCCCCGAGGCGTCGGCGCCGCCCAGCGGCTCGACCCGGGGTTCGGTGGTCCAGGCGTGGCCGATGCTCGTGACCCGCAGGTTCACGACCTCCACCGGGTCGGCCTCGGTGGCGTAGGAGTAGATCTCCTCGTGCCGCTCGTGGAACTTCTGGTGAATCGACGGCATGGTTGGCTCGTCGAGGGCCGCCCGCTCCACGGGCATCTCCACCTCGTGGATCTGGCCGTGGTAGCGGAGGTCCATCTTCAGGACGTGGCTCATCTCCGCCGCCTCGACGCCCTCGGCGTCCAGCAGCTCCTCGCCCTCGCCGCACATCTCGGCATAGGCGGCCCGAATGGTCTCGACGTCGGCGACCGCCAGCATGGCCTCGTAGGTGCGGACGAAGTCGTGGCGGTAGTCGGTGGTCAGCATGCCGAAGGCGCTGAAGACGCTGGCGTCGCGGGGGACCATGACCCGGCGGATCCCGATGTCGCGGGCGATCGGGCACACGTGGACGGCCCCGGCGCCCCCGGCGACCAGCAGCGTGAAACGCCTCGGGTCGTAGCCGCGCTGGACCGACACCTCCCCGATGGCGGCGGCCATCTTGGCGTTGATGACGTCGTAGACGCCGGCGGCCGCCTCCAGGTCCGAAGTCCCGAGAGCGTCGGCGACCTGGGCGCGCACCGCCTGCCGGGCCAGGTCGCCGTCGAGGGCCATCCGCCCGCCCAGGAAGTAGTCCGGCGAGATGTAGCCGAGGACCACGTCGGCGTCGGTGACCGTGGCGAAGTCTCCGCCCCGCCGGTAGCAGGCCGGTCCCGGGTGGGATCCGGCGCTGGCGGGGCCCACCTCCAGCAACCCGGCCTCGTCGACGCGGGCGATGCTGCCGCCGCCCGCCCCCACGGTGTGGATGTCGAGCATCGGCAGCATGAGCCGGTAGCGGGCCACCGAGCCCTCCCGTGTCACCAGCGAGGCGCCCTCCTCGATCAGGCACACGTCGCAGCTCGTGCCGCCCATGTCCATGACGATGAGGTTGGCATTGCCCTGCATCCGGCTGAAGGCGGTGCCGCCGGCCACGGCCCCGGCCGGTCCCGACAGCAGGGTGTGCGCCGCCTCGCGGGCCGCCGCCACCTCCGGCGACATCAGCCCGCCGTTGGACTTCATCACCCGCAGCGCGCCGCCGAACCCGCGCCGACCGAGCTCGGCCAGCAGATGCCGGAGGTAGGTGGCCAGGATCGGCCCCACGGCGGCGTTGATCGCCGTGGTCGAGATCCGCTCGTAGAACCGCCGCTCGGAGAGGACGGCGTGCGACAGCGAGACGTGCACCTCGGGCCATTCGGCGGCGATCACCTCCGCCGCCTGCGCCTCGTGGGCCGGGTTCCGGTAGGCGTGCAGGAAGCACACCGCGACCGACTCCACGTCCTCGGCGCGCAGCTCCGCCACCGCCTCCCGCAGGTGGTCCTCGTCGAGGGGCTCGACGACGCTCCCGGCGGCGTCGACCCGCTCGCGCACGCCGAGGCGCAGGTAGCGGGGAACCAGCGGCGGCGGCGGCGTGTACTTGTTGTCGTAGAGGCGCTCGCGGATGCCCCGGCGCATCTCCAGGGCGTCCCGGAACCCGAAGGTGGTGATCAACCCGGTCCGGGCGATCCGGCCGGTGAGGATGGCGTTGGTGGCGACCGTCGTGCCGTGCACGATCACCTCGATCGCCTCGTAGAACCCCTCCGGCGACAGCCCCAGCCGGTCGGCGAGGTCGTCGAGGCCGGCACACACGTCGGTGGACGGGTCGTCGCCGACGTTGGGGACCTTGGTGGCGGTCATCGTGCCGTCGTCGCTCACGCACACCAGGTCGGTGAACGTGCCCCCGACGTCGACGCCCACATGGAAGACGTTCGTCATCGTCCCTCCTCTCGGGTGGTCGGAGTCGCGACGAGCACATCGGAGCGGTAGCAGGCCGCGTGCCGCTGCGCCGACAGTTCCACGAGAGGTGGGTACGTTACCCCACACTCCGGGGTGGCGATCGGGCAGCGCGGGTGCAGGTGGCACCCTTCGGGAAGGTGGATCGGGCTGGGGATCTCGGCCTCCAGCCGGAAGTCCGGCAGCGCCGCCGCCGGGTCGGGGTACAGCACCGACGACAGCAGGGCCTTGCTGTAGGGATGCCGCTGCTCGGCGAACAGCTCCGCCGTCGGCGCTGCCTCGACGATCTTCCCCAGGTACATCACCGCGATCCGCGAGCAGACGCTGCGCACCGCGGTCAGGTCATGGGAGATGAACAGGTAGGCCATGCCGAGCTGGTCGCTGATCTCGTTCAGCAGGTCGATGATCTCGGCCCTGATGGCGATGTCCAGCTGCGACGTGGGCTCGTCCAGGACGACGAGGTCGGGCTCGGTGCCGATCGCCCGGGCGATGCCGGCGCGCTGCGCCTGCCCGGCGCTGAGCTGGTGGGGGAACTTGTCGCCGTCGGCCTCGCTGAGGTGCACCATCGCCAGGACCTCACGCACCCGCTCGTTCCGCTCGCGGCGTCCCATGCCGCCCACCCGCAGCGGCTCGTCGATGTTGCGCGCCACCGAGGTCGACGGGTTGAGCGAGGCGTGCGGCTCCTGGAAGACCATCTGGATGCGGCTCCGCAGCGGGCGCATGTCCGCCTCGGACATCTCCGAGATTCGCTCGCCGGCGAAGTCGATGGAGCCGCCGGTCGGCTCGATCAGGCGCAGCACCAGGCGGCCCACCGTCGTCTTGCCCGAGCCACTCTCGCCGACCAGGCCGAGCGCCTCCCCGCGGCCGACCTCGAAGCTGACGCCGTTCACGGCGTGCACCCTGAGGTGGCGGGCGCCCCGCACCGGGAAGTGCTTGACGAGGTCCCGCACCGCCAGCAGCGGCTCGGCGGCCGGATCCTCGGCGGTGGGGGCGGCGGCCGCCGGGGCGCTCTCGCCGACCGCCGACGTCATCACCCTCCCCAGCAGGTCGCGGCTGTAAGCCTCGCTCGGCCGATCGAAGAACCTCACCACCGGCGTGTGCTCCACGAGGGACCCGTCGCGCATGACCGCCAGGTCGTCGCAGTACTGGGCGACGATGCCCAGGTCCCGCGTCACGATCATCGTGGCCGACCCCAGGTCCGCCAGCAGTCGCCGCAGGAGGTTGAGCACCTGGCGCTGCACCGTGACGTCGAGGCCGGCGGTGGGCTCGTCGGCGATGATCACGTCGGGCGAGTGCAGCAGCGCCATGGCGATCAGCACCCGCTGGGCCATGCCCACGCTGAGTTCGTGGGGGTGGGCGTCCTTGCGCCGTTCGGGATCGGGGATGCCCACCGATTCCAGAGCCTCGACGGCGCGCACCGTAGCCTCGGGCGCCGTCACCTTCTCATGCGCTGTGATCGCCCGGCCGAGCTGGTCGCCGATCGTGGTCAGCGGATCCAGCGAGGCGCCGGGATTGGAGCCGATGATGGCGATCCTCCGGCCCCGCACCCGGCGGAGGGAGCGCTCGTCGAGTGAGAGCAGATCCTCGCCGTCGAGGAGCACCTCCCCGCCTGTGACCTTGCCGGGGAAGCGCACCTGGTTGACGAGCGAATGCACCAGCACGGACTTGCCGCAGCCGGTCTCGCCGACGAGGCCCAGCATCCGGCCCTTGTGCAGGTCGAGGGACACGTCGCGCACCGCCTCGACCTCGCCGGCGTGGGTGAAGAACGTCGTCGAGACGCCGCCGGCGGAGAGGACGACGCCGTTGCCGCTGCTCATCGTCGCTCCAGCGGGTTGATGGCCTGCCCCATGACCTCGCCCAGGAAGGCGAAGCCCAGGATCGTCCCGCCGAGCGCCAGGCCCGGGAACACCGAGGGCCACCACTCGCCGGTGATGATGTGGCGGCCGCCGGAGGCCACCATCAAGCCCCACTCGGGCGTGGGCGCGGCCACCCCGGCACCGACGAAGCTCAGGCCGGCGGTCAGGAGGATGGCGAACCCGAGCGTCACCGAGGCCTGCACGAACGCCGGCGAGATCACGTTGGGCATCACGTTTCCGAAGGCGACGCGCAGAGGTGTCCCACCGGCGCAGCGGGCGGCCTCCACGAACGGCATGCGCCGCAGTCCCAGGATCTGTCCCCGGATCAGCCGGGCGAAGATGGGCGCGTTGACGAAGGCGATGGCGATGCCCACGTTCAGGGCGCCCGAGCCGGCGGCGGCCACGAGCACGAGGGCGAGCACGAAGACGGGGAACGCCTGGAAGATGTCCAGGATGCGCATGATGACTTCGGACACGGCGCCGCCGAGGCCGCGCCGCTCGCCGAAGTAGCCGGCGATCACGCCGAGGATCACCCCGATGGCCATGGAGGCGGCGGTGGCCGCGAAGGCCACGGGTATGTCGGTGCGGGTGGCGGCGATGACCCGCGAGAACACGTCCAGGCCAGTGGCGTCGGTGCCGAACCAGTGGGCACTGCTGGGCGGTTCCAGGATGAGCCCCGGGAACGTCTTCTCGGGGTCGTACGGGATGATCCACGGGGCGATGATCGTCACGATCAGAACGCCGGACACCATCACGAGACCGAAGATCCCGGCGGGACGGCTCAAGACGAACCGCAGGTAGTACCTGAACGGGCTCTCGCGCCGGCCGGTCAGGGGCGCCGGTCCCGCCGTGGTCTCGATGGGCTCGATGGGGTCCATCAGGCTGCCCTGATCCGCGGGTCGACCAGGTAGTGGACGACGTCCACGAGCAGGAAGATGAAGATCGACACCACTGTGGCGACCAGCACGAAGCCCTGGATGGCGTTGAAGTCCGAGTTGGAGATTGCGAGCACCGCGTACTGGCCCAGCCCGCCCCACGAGAAGATCGTCTCCACCAGGACGGCGCCGCCGATCACGAAGCCGTAGGTGATGCCCGCCAGCGTGATGACCGGCGGCAGTGAGTTCTTGAATGCAATCCACAGCTGCGTGCGCTCGCCCACGCCGGCGGACTTGACCTGCTGGACGAACTCGGAGTCCAGGTTCTTGGTGACGTTGGCCCGGGTCATCTTCAGGATCGGCGCCCCGTAGACGAACACCAGCGTGATGACCGGCAGAACGAGGTGTACCACGGCGTCGCGTAATCGCCCCCAGTCGGCGGCGATGATGCTGTCGATGGTGTAGAGACCGGTCACGTCCTCGGGAGGCCCCATCGCCAGATCCACCCGGCCGAGTGGCGCCGGCGCCCAGCCCATCTTGAAGAAGAACACGAACAGCAGCAGCTGGGCCAACCAGAAGTCCGGCATGGAGCCGGCGAACAGGCCGTAGGTGAAGACGCTGCGGTTCACAGCGCGGCTGTACCAGCGCTTGGCCATCCGGGCCGTGAACACCCCGAGCGGCACCAGCACCACCAGCGCCGCCAACAGCGAGATGGTGATCAACTCGAGGGTGGCGGGTATGCGGTCGGCCAGGTCGGTCGTCACCGCGTTGCCGGTGACGTTGGACCGGCCCAGGTCGCCCCGGAACAGGTCCCGGATCCAGATGCCGTACTGCACCGGCACCGGGTCGTTGAGGTGCAGGCGCTCCCGCAGGGCCTCGATCTGCTCGGGTCCGGCGGTCGAGCCGAGCTGCGACACGGCGGGGTCGCCCGGCAACTGCCGCACCAGGGCGAAGATCACGACCGACGCCCCGAAGAGTTGGACGACCGAGAGCGCCAGCCGCTTCGCGATCAGTCGGCCGAGCATCGTGACGACGGCCGCTCAGCCGGAGGGCGAAGCGTGTTCGAGTTCCTCCCGTCGACGGGCGGTGGCGTCGTGATCGATCTCGAACGACTCCGGGTCCACGACGACGCCGAAGACCTCCGCTGCGGTCTCCAGCGACACGAAGCCGTTGCGGGCGTCGTCGCGGACCGTCTCGACGTCGCGGCGATGGGGCGGGCCGAAGCCGCCGCCGCCGGCGTTGTCGGCCTCGAGCACGGTGCCGGCGGCGAAGCGCGAGGTGGTGTTGGGCGCCAGGCGCCGCATCTCGGTGCCCGGGGTCTGGACCCGGTACTGGTTCAGCGACGACTGCCCGCCGCCGAACAGCCCGAACGCGGGCGCCCAGTCCTCGCCGTAGGTCGTGACCTCGGTCTCGGGCGCCTCGAGGGTGTAGCGGAAGCGGATGCCCAGGCCGCCCCGGTAGGTGCCCGGCCCCGCCGAGTCGCACCAGTACTCGTGGTGGGCGATACGCACCGGGTTCTGGATCTCGAACATCTCGTAGTCGTTGGCGGCGTAGCCCCCGCCGCAGGCGATCAGGCCGATGAAGCTCCAGCCGTCGTTCTCCGACGTGGCCCCGGCGCCGCCCTTGTTCGCCAGCAGCGGCGGGCCGTAGAAGCGCTCGCCGGTCCGCGGGTCGAGGCCCTTGATCATGTGGGACTCGTTGCGGCTCCAGCCGGCGCAGACCCGGTCGGGGAGCACCTCCGAGAGGGCCAGGAAGATGGAGTCCCCCGCCACGTCGGAGGACGTGAAGTTCCCCTGGACGCAGGGCGAGGGGAACGTGCAGTTCAGGAAGCTGCCCTCGGGCACGATCACGTCGATGCAGCGCAGCACCCCGTCGTTGTGGGGCAGGTCGGGGTCCACCAGCATCAGCACGACCGCCACGACCGCGGCGAACGTGGTGCCGTAGGCGCAGTTGTAGTAGTAGGGCGTCTGCGGCGAGCTGCCGGCGTAGTCGACGCTGATGTGGCCGCCGTCTGTGGTGACCGCCAGCTTGGCGGTCACGTCGATCGACTCGCTGCCGTCGTCGCAGCGGTAGACGACCTCGCTGCGGTACGTCCCGTCGGGGATCTGCGCCAGCTCCGAGCGCATGCGCCGCTCGGTGGCGTCGAGCAGGAAGTCGAGGTGGTCCTTGAGCGTGCCGACGCCCTGCTCCTCGGCCAGGGCCTCCAGCCGCAGCCCGCCCGTGCGGCACGCCCCGATGGAGGCCTGGATGTCGCCCAGCACGAAGTGGGGCAGCCGCGTGTTGGCCGCCAGCAGGTTCCACACGTCGCTCCGGAGGGCGCCGCGGTCGTACAGCCGCAGCGGCGGGATGCGGAAGTTCTCCTGCCAGATGTCGGTGGCCTGAGGGTTGTAGCCGCCCATGACCGCGCTGCCCAGGTCGGCGAGGTGGCCCTTGGCGGCACCCCAGAAATGGATCTCCCCGTCGACGAACACCGGCATGAAGATGCACGTGTCGGGCGCGTGGTTGCCCCCGTAGTAGGGGTCGTTCTGGATGAAGATGTCGCCGGGGCCGATGTCGTCGCCGAAGAACTCGATGAGGTGCTCCAGCGAGTGCACGATGGCGTAGGCCATCTGCGGCAGCCCCTCCTCCTGGCTGAGGATCCTGGCCCGCTCGTCCAGGACGGCCGTGCAGAAGTCCTTCACCTGGAACAGGGGCGAGCGGGCGGTGCGCTCGAGCACGAGCGACATCTCCTTGGCGATCGCCTCGATCTTCTTGCCGAGGACGACCGCCAGGATCGGGTCGATGTCCTCCCGGGGCGCTGCGGTCACCCCAGCCCCGCTCACTCGGTGAGCCTCATTTCCCAGAACCGCAGGCCCTCGTCGGGCGGCCAGAGGATGCCCTCGACGCCGGGACGGTGCGAGACCACGTACTGCGGCGTGGCGAGCACGATCCACGGCGGATCATCGGCCATGATCCGCTGGATCTCCCGGGCGATGTCGAGGCGGGCGGCGTTGTCGGTCTCGAAACGGCCCGCGTCGAACAGGGCGTGCACCTCGGCGTTGGCGTAGTTGCCGTAGTTCAGGAACCCGAAGAGGCCGGCGCCGGCGAAGATCTCCATGCCGTAGAGGATGTCGATGGCGTGGCTCTGCAGGGCCGCGGTCATGATCATCTCGAAGTCCCGGCTGTTGGAGATGTCGGCGAAGGTGCCGAACGTGACCTTGTTCAAGTCGATGTTGACGCCGATCTCCTCCCACGCCGACTTGACGGCCACGGCGACCCGCTCGTTCTCGGGCCGGTGGTCGGCGTAGGTCAGCGTGGCGCTGATCGGCGTCGCCACACCCGACTCGGCGAGGAGCGCCTTGGCCTTGTCCAGGTCGGTCTCGTACGGGAAGTGCTCGTCGGTGTAGCCGGGGAACATCGGCGGGATGTAGCTGCGGATCGGCGAGGCCCAGCCGTCGAAGATGGCGATGATCTCGTCGTACGGCGCCGCGTAGGCCAGGGCCTGGCGGACCAGCGGGTCGTCGAACGGCGGCACCGCGTTGTTGGCGATGATCGTGGTGATGTTGTTGCCCTCGAACGCCGAGAGCTCCACGTTGTCGTTGCCGGCGATGCTGGACAGCTCGGTGCCCGACAGGGCCAGCGCCATGTCCACGGCGCCGCTGAGCAGGGCGCTCACCCGGTTCGACGACTCGGGCACGGCCCGGTAGATGATCCGGTCGATGTCGGGCTTGCCGGCCCAGTAGTTGGGGTTGGCGCGCAGCACGGTCTGCTGGCCGGCCGTGTTCTCCTCGATGTAGTAGGGCCCGAAGCCGGCCGCGTTGGTGGCCAGCCAGCCGAGCGCCCAGGGGTCGTCGTCGGTGGCGTTGGCCTCCACGATGTCCTTGTTCAGGATCGGGATGAACGACAGGGTGAAGATCGGCTGCACCAGCGGGCTGAAGTCGGCGAGGGTCATCTTCACGGTGAAGTCGTCGACGGCCTCGAACTGGTCGGCCGACGTGACGTTCATCAGCAGCAGCAGGAACTGGTTCACGGCCTGCACGCCGAAGGCTCGATCGATGCTGTACATGAAGTCCTCGGTCGTGGCCCGGTCGCCGTTCTCGTCGACCAGGTCGTCGCGCATGACGAACGTCCACTCGGTGCCGTCCGCGCTGACCTCGGCACTGGCGAACTGCCGCGGCAGGAACTGGTTGAAGTCCCGCTCGGTGCCGTCGTCGGCGTACCAGAACTTCGTGTCGTAGATGTTGTCGGTCATCTCCCACGACTGGGGCGTGCCGGCGAAGAACTCGGTGTCGAGCGTCGGTGCGGTGTCCACCGCAGCCACGACGAGGGTCTTCTCCTCGGCGGGCGCGGCCGGCGGAGGCTCCGGTGCCGGTGCGGGATCCTCGGCCGGTGCCGGCGCGGCGGGCTCGGCCGGAGCCGGCGCGGGCGCCTCGGGTGCGGGCGCCGGGGCGGCGGGTTCGGCCTCACCGTCGTCGCTGCCGCAAGCGGCGACGATCAGGGCGAGCACCAACAGCGGTGCAAGGAATCCTCGAACGGATCGTCTCGTGCGCATCATCCCCTCCTGGTTGCGCTAGGACGAGTGGGCGGGCGTGACGCTAGTGGTTCCGGCCGCCCCGTGCTGCGCTGCGGCGAGCCCCGGGGAGGCCGCGACCGCTCCTGTTGCACCATGCCTTGCGCCGGAGACCGCGGCGGTCGGCTGGACCTACGAGCGCCTCTGACCGGAAAAGTGCCGCCGCGAGGCGATCAGCACATGAGCGGGGTGATGGGCACGAGGCACTGGTTGACGGGATCCACCGCCAAACAGAACCCCTCGAGGGTGTAGGCGCCCAACAGGGCAGGGGCCTCCTCTGTGCCGAAGACCACGATGGTTACGACGCTCTTGTCACCGATGGTTGCCCAGGCCTGTCCGTAGTCGAACTCGACTCGGCGCCCGTCGGCCAGCAGGAAGCTCTGGCTGCCCTCGCGGGCAACGCCCAGTTCATTGCAGAGACGCTCGGGGAGGGTGGTGTAGAACGCGCCTGTGTCCACCATCGCCTCGATCTCCCGGGCCTCTGGGGTATCCAGACCGGCCAGTCGAATGGGATAGGTGAACGTTCCCACCGCCGTGATGCTATCATCGCGCGGCGAGTGAAGCAACAGTGAGTTACAGAACTTTATACTAAATCTCAGAATCGCCCGCCGACCTGCCTACGAGCATGAGCGGATAGGCGCCATTACCGACCGAGAATTCCAATCCGTGACTCCCGTCATTCCGGCGAAGGCCGGAATCCAGGCTCCGGCGGCGCGATCGCACCACTGTGGTAGGACAGCAAATCCCCTGTTCAGAGCCTATCCACGAACCCTCTAAGGCAGAGCCATGACAGTGCGCCCCGAGCGGAGCGCGTGGACGATGCTGTAGGCGGTCACCAGGGAGGTCTTGGGGTTGTCGGGCGCGGCCCGGCCTGCCATCTCCACGGTGAGGGTGCCCAGGCGGCCGGACGCCTCGATCCGCCCGACGTTTCCGGTGAGAGCGGGATCGGCCACGAGGTCAACCTGCGTTCGCTCCAGCCCCAGGCCCGCCAGTGCGATCGTCACGGCCAGGTTGGCGTTCTTGGGGTAGAGGCGGGCGGCCTCGTGGGCTGGCCCGGAGTCGATCACGGTCGGCTCCGTCAGAGCGTCGAGCCGGAACGCCTGCTCCGCGGGCGTGCCCGACCAGGCGTGCGGAGGCTTCGAGGAGGTGTAGCGGACCGAGTCGAGCCCGCCCTCGCGCAGCGCCAGCAGCCCGTCGAGCCCGGCCGTGGCGCCCGCGGGCAGCAGAATGAGCCGCCCGGCCCGGCGCGCCGCAGAGCACATCCGGTCCAGGAAGTCCTGATCGCCGAACGCGCCGGTGGAGACAACCATCAGATCGGTCCCGCAGGCCAGCACCGCCTCCCCGTACTCCCGGACCGCCGGCTGCCCCGCGCACTCCACCACGAGGTCGGGCGCGGTCGCCCGGAGATCCTCGACCGAAGTCACCACAGCTACCCCCAGCAGGGCCCGCCGCGTCGATTCCAGGTAACGGTCGCGCACCAGGACCGCCGCCACATCGACCTCGGCAGCGACGACCCGCCCGATCGCCCCGAACCCAATGAGCGCAATCCGCCGGGTCACGAGACGATTCAAGCCCGCCAAAACGTATTATGCCAACTCGAACTCGTCGGAATGGATGAAGTTCTCCCGCAGCGTCTGGACACGCCTCAAATGCGATGTTGACCCCGTCCGGACTGCTGCGGTCTGCAAACCGGTCCCTCGCGCCTTATTCGGGCAGCGGGTCTCGGCTTCTGCCGACAGTGACCGGACGCCGATCTGCTCAGTCGGCATTCTCGTAGAGGTACTTGGCCACGTCGGTGATGGTCACGATGGCTGTGATCGTCTGGCCGTCGTCGTCGGAGAGGAGCACGAAGTTGTCCGAGCGGATCGAGTCTGTGGGCGCGGCGGCGGCTGCGCCGGCGGCGCAGCCGAACGCGGCGAACAGCGCTTTGGTGCCGTGGCGGCGGTACTCGAACTCCTGCTGGGCGGGGTGCCCCTCGTCGGCGGCGCCGCCGCGGGGCCGGGCGACCTCGGGCATGGACATCGGGCATGGACATGCGGGCCTTGAGCTGGCGCCCGCCCCCCTGGCCCGCCTCGGGCGGGCGCGTCGTGATCTTCTTGACCAGGGCCAGGCGCTCCGCGGGCCCATACACCCGGGGCCGCCCCGGCCGCCGCCGACGCGCTTGGCCGGTCCGCTGGCGACATGCCTACACTTCGCTACACAGGCGCACCGGCGCCAACGGGAAGGACCAGCCCCATGGAACGCAAACGCAAGGTGCAGGGCCCTGACGGCGGTGTCCACGACGCCACCGAAGTCGGTTTCCGCTCCAGCGGCGAGCACTGGAACGAGTACCTGCTCGACGACGGCACCGTCGCGCGTCTCAAGCTCGTCGTCACCGGTGTCCTGCGACTCGAAGGCGTGCGTGACCAGAAGGGTCAGCCCGTGTACATCATCGAGTCCACGAACGTCATGGCGGTCTCCGCCGCTGAGGATGGGGGAAGCTGATGTCCGATACCCGCACACGAGACCACGCCAGGGACGCCAGCAACGCGAGCTTCCTCCGGCCCACGACCACACCGGAGCGGGTCGCGAGTCAGTTTGCGGAAGACTTCGAGGCCGAGTTTGCGCCCCGCCTCGCGGGTGTCGATCTCACCCGCATGCCACGGCTAGCGGACATCGAGCCCCATTTCTCTGGCGGCGCACCCCAAGCCGACTCCCCAGCGGCGGCCGACGTGCGCCACAAGCTCATTGTTCTCTGGGCCGACGTCGCTGTCCGACACGCCGTCCTGCGGCGCAGCAAGGACCCCGACGAGTTGATCGCCACCGTCACCGGTCTACCCGGCGCGTGGGGCGCCGGGGCAACACCCGACGAAGCGCTGAGCGATCTACACGCCGTGCTGATCGGCTGGGCGACCCTCAAGCTCGATGACGGCGACCGGGACATCCCCGACATGGAGGGCATCCGCCTCGTTCTCGACGCATGAGCCGGCGGCTCACGCCTGTCAGCCGCACTGAACTGATCGCACGGTTCCGACGGCTCGGTTGGCAGGGCCCCCGCCGCGGCGGCAAACACGACTACATGAGCCGCGGCACCCATAAGGTCCGCATCCCCAACCCGCACCGCGGCGACATCAGCGCCGGCCGCGTCGCCGATGTCCTGTCCCAGGCCGGTATCAGCCGCGACGACTGGCACGGCGCGGCGAACTGAAGCCGAGGCGGGGCCCGGTCGACCGGCAACCCCACGAGTCGCTGGCAGCAATCGTGACCAGCGTGTCTCTCGAAATGGCCTCCTGCGTGGCCGCTTCGATTCGTGCAGGGCCACAACGTCGCCAACCGACGCCCCGACGGCGTGCAGCTAGGAGTTGGAGCGGGGGCGCATCTCCTCCACGACCACGTCGCCGTCGACCACGATGGGCTCGTCGTCGAGGTAGAGGGTGCAGTTGCGCATGGGGATGTCGAAGTGGCAGGCCGTGTCGTTGCTGCCTCCCAGCTCCTGGTTCGGGCCGGTGGAGAACAGCACGTTGCCGTAGAAGGCGCGCCCCTCCATGCCGATGCTCTGGGGGTCGGTGGCGAGCGCCGACCAGCGGCAGCGCTCGTTGAGGCCCCAACCGATGTGGCTGATGCCGTAGGCCTTCTCGTCGTCGAAGCCGGCCATGTAGTCGGCCATGAGGTCGGCGTCGAGGCCGCCCCTGATGTCGACGATCCGGCCCGACTCGACGGTGAGCTCGACCGGGCTCTGCACGTAGCGGTTGAACGGGTAGACGATGTCGCCGGGGGCGATCACCACGCGGCCGTCCACCCCGTCGTCGCGGCCCCCGCTGAACAGGAACCCCGACGGCCAGTGGTCCCAACGGCCCGGCTCGTCGGTGTAGCCGTACTCGGTCATGACCGGGTAGGCGCCGAGCCGGTAGGTGACGTCGCTGCCGTGGGCGTTCGTGAAGCGGAGCACCTCGGCGCTGGCATAGATCTCGGCGGCGCACTCCACGCGCTCCCGCAGTTCCGGCGTCGGCAGCAGCCGGCTGAGCACGTCGAGCGACTCGATGCAGAGCAGGATGCGGGTGCCCGATTCCTGGATCTCCTGCTGCTCGACCGAGAACAGCAGGAACACCAGATCGACCATGAGGTCGGCCTGCTTCAACGCCTCGATGGCGGCCTGGTTGCCGGCCAGCGGGTTCACGCCGACGTAGTCCAGACCTCCCGCCTCGCTGTCCGCCGGCAGCCCGACCTCGTAGCTGTGCGCACCCAGGCGCTGGGCCGCGGCCAGGAAGTCGCGGGCGTAGGCCCGCTGCCGCTCCGTCTGGGACAGCACCGCCACCGTCTCGCCCTCGTGCACCCCGCAGAGACGCAGCTCGGCCTCGAACAGGTCCACTGCAGATGTCATGTCCTCGCCTCCCCCCTCGCCGGTGGGCTCCGGCACGCACCGAGCGCTTCGCAGTTGCCTCGGCCCGCCCCCGATGCTAGACGGCTTGTCATGCCCGACGAACAGCTCGCGCAACTGACGGCCCGCCAACTCCGCGAGGGCTACGAGTCGGGGGCGCTGAGTCCCGTTGCGGTGGCCGAGACGGTGCTGGGCAGGATCGAGCGGCTGAACGGCGATCTCACGGCGTTCGTGACGGTGACCGCCGACGAGGCGCGGCGGGCGGCTGCGGCCGCCGAGCGGGCACTGCGCGGCGACGGCGGTGCCGATGGTGACGGCGGCGCCGGCGGTCCCGGTGGCGCGCTCTGCGGTGTGCCGATCTCGATCAAGGACATGATCGTCACACGCGGTGTGCGCACGACGATCGGGTCGCTGCTGCTGGCGGACTGGGTTCCCGAGTTCGACACGCCCACCTCCGAGCGGCTGCGCGCTGCACGAGCCCCGCTCCTGGGCAAGACGACCACCAGCGAGTTCGGCTGGAAGGGCGACTCCGGCAACAGGGTCAACGGGCCCGCCCGCAACCCGTGGCGGCTCGACCGCACCGCCGGGGGCTCCAGCGGGGGCGCCGCCGCGGCGGTGGCGGCCGGTCTCGGTCCCGCGGCCATCGGGAGCGACGGGGCCGGGTCGGTGCGGATCCCGGCGGCCTTCTGCGGGGTCTTCGGGATCAAGCCGTCCTACGGCGTCATCCCCGCCTTCCCGATCAGCCCCATCGAGTCGCTGTCGCACCTCGGCGTGCTCGCCACCACCGTCGCCGACGCGGCGGACGTGCTGGACGTCGTGGCCGGACCCGACCCGAGGGACCGGTTCTCGCTCCCCGACACCGGCGCCGACTACGCCGCCGCGCTGACCGGGCCGCTCGGGGAGCTGCGCATCGCCTGGAGCCCCGACCTGGGGTATGCGGCGGTCGAACCCGAGGTCCGGGAGTCGACCGCGGCGGCGGCCACCGTCTTCGAGTCGCTCGGCTGCCGGGTCAGCGAGGTCGTGGGTGGCTGGGACGATCCGTACCCGTTCCTCGATGTGATCTGGTCGGCCGGCAACGCCGGTCGCCACCGGGACGACCTGGAGCAGGTGCGCCACCTCATCGATCCCGGCCGGCTGGAGATCGTCGAGCGCGGCATGCGGATCACGGGACCGGAGCTGGCGGTCGCCCATGCCGCCAAGGCCACCTTCGCCGAGACGGTCCGGCAGTTCATGGACGGCTACGACCTGCTGCTGACGCCGACGCTGCCGCTGACCGCCTTCGAGGCCGGCGCGGACCATCCGGGCGAGGTGGCCGGGAGGCCGACGGAATACCTCAGCTGGACCCCGTTCACGTACCCGTTCAACATCTGTGGGCTGCCGGCGGCGAGCGTGCCGTGCGGGATGTCCGGCGGCCTGCCGGTGGGTCTGCAGATCGTGGGCGGCTGGCGTCAGGACGCCCTGGTGCTGCGGGCCGCGGCGGCGTTCGAGGAGGCCGCGCCCTGGCCGCGCCACGCCGCCGGGGAAGGGCTATCGTTCGACTGAGCGGCCCGCTGGCCTGCTGAGTCAGCCGGGGGCCGCGCTCCGGGCACGGCACCGGCGCCGGAGGGGGGAGCATGCCACTGCAGGACCACATGAAGATCATCTCGATCGACGACCACGTCATCGAGCACCCGCGGGTCTTCCAGGACCGGCTGCCGGCGCACGCCCGCGAGGCCGGCCCCCGCGTCATCGAGAAGGAGCTCGACACCACCGACCAGTACGGCAACGCCATTACCGGGTCCCAGGAGCTCTGGCTCTACGAGGGGCGCGAGTACCCGCAGTTCGCCCTGAACGCGGTCATCGACAAGGACCCGAAGGACTTCGGCCTCGAGCCCTACCGGTTCGACCAGATCCTGCCCGGCTGCTACGACCCCGCCGAGCGGGTCAAGGACATGGACATCGACGGGGTGTGGGCGCAGCTGTGCTTCCCGTCGTTCCCCCGCTTCGGCGGCACGCTGTTCCTGGAGAGCGAGGACCGGGACCTGGCGCTGCTGTGCGTGCAGGCCTACAACGACTTCATCATCGACGAGTGGGCGGGCACCGAGCCCGAGCGCCTCGTGCCGATGATCATCGTGCCGCTGTGGGACCCCGCCCTGGCGGCGGCGGAGGTGCAACGCGGCGCGGCCAAGGGCGCCAAGGCCGTCACGTTCCCCGAGGCGACGACGCCGCTCGGCCTGCCGTCGTTCCACACCGACCACTGGGACCCGTTCTTCGCCGCCGCCCAGGACACGGGGCTGCCGGTGTTCATGCACTTCGGCAGCTCGGGCAAGCCGCCCGAGACGGCGCCGGACGCTCCGATCGTGGTGTGGATCTCCACGATGGGCACCAACTCGATGGTGTGCGCCGCCGACCTGGTGTTCTCGCCGCTCTTCCACAAGTTTCCCGGCCTGCGGGTCGGTCTCGCCGAGGGCGGCATCGGCTGGATCCCCTACCTGCTGCAGCGCATGGACTTCGTCTGGGAGCGCCACCGCTGGTACACCGGCATCAACACCGAGGCACCCCCGTCGGAACTGTTCCGCAAGCACATCTGGGGCTGCTTCATCGAGGACGAGGCCGGGCTGCGGGAGCGGGAGTTCATCGGCATCGACCACATCTGCTTCGAGTCGGACTACCCGCACTCCGACTCGCTGTGGCCCAACGCCCGCAAAAGACTCTCCGAGATGCTCGCCGGCGTGCCCGACGGCGAGGCCGCCCGCATAGCCGAACTGAACGCCCGCGAACTCCTGAGCTTCGACGCCGATCTCCGCTAGGAGTGTGCTGCGTGATCCGCGGGCAGCGCCGGTCGGGCGGCGTGGATCCTGGGTTCCGGCCTTCGCCGGAATGACGTGTCAGGGCGTCGGGAGCATTGCTCAACAGTCTTCCAGTGGCCTGCACCGACCCGTCGTCGAGGGGCGCCGAGGCTTCGGCGTCGACGGCCCGCGCTGGGGTCTGAGCGCGGTGTACAGTCCGGGGACGAGCCCGCATCCGGAGTGGAGGTCGCATCTGTCGTGAGCAGCGCTTCTCGTTCTCCCCCCAGCGGATGGCGTCGCGGCCGATGGTGCGCTCGGGGGTCGCATCTGTCGTGAGCAGCGCATCTCGTTCTCCCCCCCCCCCCCCGGAGATTCTCTGCTGGCCCGATCGGCCGCCGCCGCGGGGGCGGCGGGATACTGGGGGTGTCCAGCCCGGCGGTTAGCCTGATGGGCGCCTCCCGGTGCGGCCCGGCGGGCGGCTGCCGGCTCGAGGCGGCCCGGAGCCACTAGGCGGCCGCCGATGATGGGCGTCTCCCGGTGCGGCCCGGCGGGCGGCTGGCGGAGGTTGCTGCCGCTCGTCTCGGTGGCGGGGTTGCTGGGCGCTCTGCTGCTGGCGGCGCCGGCGCCGGCCGCCGCGCAGACCACGCCGACCATTACGGCCGCCTACTCGTCCTTCTTGGGGCCGGAGGGCGACGCGGGCCACACCGACGTGACGGTGACCTTCACGCTGACCAACCCGAACGATGGCTCGACCAGCTTCCAAGTCTGTCTGAGCGGCACCGCCGCGCTGGGCGACGACTACGAGTACACCGACACAGCCGGCGACCCGCATATCCTCGACTCGAACGGGTGCCACAACATCAGTTTCTCTTCCGGCGGCACTCACGGGACCGGCCCCCATCAGTACGTCACCAAGCTGCGGATCATCGGCGACACGGAGAACGAGCGCCGGGACGACACCATCATCGTGACCATCGGATCGGCCACCAACGGGGCCACGGTCCCCCGGCCGACCGACATCTACACCATCGTCAACGACGACTGGGAGGCCAACGCCGACGGCAGCTGGCCCGTGCCCGAGAACTGGGGGCTGACTCCCAGCGGCCTCGAGCCGGGCGACCGGTTCCGGCTGCTGATCAAAACCTGGTGGCGGACGGCGGCCACCCACCACGAAATCGCCAGATACGACGAATTCGTCCACACGGTCCTGCGCAACGCCGTCCACCCGGTTCTCAAGGACAGACAATTCGTGACGGCCTGGCAGGCCGTGGGCAGCACGCCCACCACCGACGCCCGGGACCACCTGGGCATGTGGTCCGACGGCGCCTGGACCGACACCAACACCGCCGAGGACCCGAACGCCAACACCGCCGTCTACTGGCTCAGCGGGGCCAAGGTGGCGGACAACTACGCCGAATTCTGCAGCGCCTCCTGGGACACGACCGGCCATGTCCCCACGTCCGACGAGAACGGCAACCAGGGCGCCAACGAGAACCCCTGGACCGGCTCCCGACCCGATTGCACCGGCAGCAACTTCCAGCTGTCCAAGCAGCACGTCCGGGTGGGCGGCGTCGGCGGGCCGCTGACCGAACCCGGCCCGAACAAGAACTTCCTGCGCGACGAGCAGCGCCAGATCTTCGGCCTGTCGCCGGTGCTGCTGGTCACCGAAGCGCCCGCGGTGGAGACCGGGCCGAGAGTCACCCTCGCCCTGACGAATGCGGCCCGGACGGAGGCAAGGACCGCGGGGCCGGAGGGGAATGCGGGGCTGGACGACGTTTACCTGCGGATCACGGCGCTCGACCTGAACCCCGGCCAGACCGACGTCAGAATCTGCCTGGGCGGCGCCGCCACCCTGGGCGTCGACTACAAGTTCACCAACTATCACAACGACAATGATGTATTCGGCGTGGTCAACGGATGCCTCACCCACTATATGAGTCGGATCGGCAACCGGGCCGAGGGAGTCGTCGTCCAGCGGCTGCGGGTCGTCGGCGACGCGGTGAAGGAGTCCGACGAGACCATCACCGTGACCGTCGTGTCGGCCAGCAACGGCGTCAGCGTCTCCGAGCCCACGGTCACCTACACCATCGAGGACGACGACACGCCCGAACTCTCGGTGAGCCTGTCCGCCACCGAGGGCGCCGAGGGCGATTCGCCATTCAACGACGTCACGGTGCAGGTGGGCATAGCTCCCACCCACTCCGCCGGCACGGGCATAAGGCTCTGCTTCTCCGGCACGGCGACCCGCGGCAGCAGCGGCGACTACCAGATCACCAGTCTCAGCAACAATCCCTGGAGCATCGACGCGGAGGGGTGCGCAAGGTACAACCTGGCCGGCGGGTCATCGGGCAATTCTCTGAAGTTCCGGATCAGGGGCGACCTGGTAGCCGAACCCGACGAGACGATCATCGTCACGGTCCACAGCCATACCCCCGGAGTGCGCACAGACGCCGACCGGCGCACCGCCACCTACACCATCACCGACGACGACCCGGAACTCTCGGTGCGGCTGGGTGAGACCGCGGCGGCCGAGGGCAACACGGGCCATACCGACGTCAGTCTGTTTGCGAACCTATCGGTCACGAAGCTGCAGCACCATCACTTCCGGATCTGTTTCTCCGGCACGGCGACCCGCGGCTCCGGCGGTGACTACATCGTCATCGGGTTGGACGGGCGGGAGTTGGGGGTCGGCGCCGACGGCTGCGGCCCCACCATCGGGTACGGCGCCGCCGGGGATCTCCATTTCAAGATCCGGATCCTCGGCGACACGGTGCCCGAACGGGACGAGACGGTGGTCGCTGTCATCGAGAGCCGCTCGGCCGGTCTGGGCGTCAACCCCGATCAGGAGACGGTCACCTACACCATCGAGGACGACGAACCGAGAATCGGGGTGAGCCTGGGGTCGATCTCTGGCGCAGAGGGCGACTCCGGCGGGACCGACATCGATTTGAACATCGAAATATCTCCCCCCCTGACCGAGCTCACCTGGATACATCTCTGTTTCACCGGAACGGCGACCCACGGCAGCGACGGGGACTGGGTCTACTACAACCCTCCCAACGACACCAGTCTGTGGACGCTCGGAGCCGACAATTGCGAAGCCTTCAGCCTGCCCGCCACATGGACAGGGCATCGGCTCAAGCTCCGCATTATCGGCGACACGCTGCCGGAACCCGACGAGACGGTGACCGTCACGATCAACAGCCTCACCGAAGCCACCGGCGTCGACCTCGACAAGCGCACCGCCACCTACACCATCCGGAACGACGAACCCACGCTCTCGGTACACCTTGCGTCGGACGAGGGAGACGAGGGACACAGCGGCCTGACCGACGTCAACGTGGACGTGAAGTTGTCGCCCTTCCGATCCGAGGCCACCAGCGTGAAGCTCTGTCTGTCCGGCACGGCAACGGAGGGCAGCAGCGGCGACTACCGGGTCTCGGACCACCACAACCGTGACTGGAGTTTCGACGCCGGCGGGTGCTCCGGCGCCTTTTCCCTGGCGGCCGAAGCAGTGGAGCACTCGCTGAAGCTCCGCATTGCCGGCGATACCGTCCCCGAAGCCGACGAGACGGTGACCGTCACTGTGCACAGCGAAACCGCCGCCGTCGGCGTGGATCCCGAACGGGGCTCGGCCACCTACACCATCCGCGACGACGAGCCGCGGCTGCGGGTGACCCTGGGGCAGAGCGCGGGCGACGAGGGCGATACGGGTCATACCGACGTCAGCGTGCACCTGAACCTTTCGCCGCCCCTGGCGGCGCCCGCGGCCGGCATAAAACTCTGCCTGACCGGCACGGCCGCCCGGGGTGCCGGCGGGGACTACCAGTTCGTGGATGCCCGCAGCCCTCCCGTGACCATCGGCGCGGACGGCTGCAGCGGCGCGTTCTCCCTGCCCGCCGGAACAACGGGCCGGTCCTTCAAGCTCCGGATCAGCGGCGACAACGCCGGCGAGGCCCACGAGACGGTGACTGTCACCGCGCGCAGCGACAATGCCGCCGTCGGCGTGGACCCCGAACGGGGTTCGGCCACCTACACCATCCGCGACGACGAACCCATGCTCTCGGTGCGCGTCTTGCCGACGTCGGGCACCGAGGGCGACTCCGGCCTGACCGACGTGGCCGTGGACGTGGACCTGTCCTCCGCCCGCTCCGAGGCCACCAGTGTGAACATCTGCTTCTCCGGCACGGCAACGCTGGGCGCCGGCGGCGACTACCGGGTCTCCGACTACAACGACAATTACTGGACGATCAACGCCCAGGGGTGCAGCGGCGCCTTCAACCTGAATGCCGGCGTGACGCACCACGGGCTCAAGCTCCGCATCAGCGGCGACACGGTTCCCGAAGCCGACGAGACGGTGACCGTCAGCGTTCACAGCGAGACCCCCGGAGTGGGCACAGACGCCGACGGGGGCACCGCCACCTACACCATCACCGACGACGAACCGCAACTCTCGGTGCGGCTGCCCAGGACCGCGGGGGCCGAGGGCAATACGGGCCATACCGACGTCAGCCTGGTGACGAACCTCTCGGTCGCGAAGCTGGCGCACCATCACTTCCGGCTCTGTTTCTCCGGGACGGCGACCCACGGCGCCGGCGGGGACTACATCGTCATCTCGTGGGACGGGCAGGAGATGACGCTCGGCGGCGACGGCTGCGGCCCCACCATCGGGTACGGTCGCGCCGGGGATCTCGGTTTCAGGATCCGGGTCCTGGGCGACGCGGTGTTCGAACGGGACGAGACGGTGGTCGCTGCCATCGAGAGCCGCTCGGCCGGTGTGGGCGTCCGAACCGGCCGGGGCACGGTCACCTACACCATCACCGACGACGACAGCGGCCTCAATCCCGACGGCACCCGGCCGGTCCGCGCCGACTGGGAGCTCAAGCCGGCGGGCTTGGACGTCAAGAGCAAGTTCCGCCTGCTGTTCAAGACGTCCACCCGCACCCAGGCCGGCGCCGCGGACATCGCCGACTACGACGACTTCATCCGCACCGCCCTGGCCGCCACCGGCCACGGCCGCGACCCGGCCTACCGGCAGGGCTGGAAGGCCGTCGGCAGCACCGCCGCGGTGGACGCTCGCGAGCACCTGGACATGTGGTCGGGCGGCGCTTGGACCGACAAGGACGCCAGCATCCCCATCTACTGGGTGAACGGCAACAAGGCGGCCGACAGCTACGCCGACCTCTGCGACGGCAGCTGGGACAGCGCCGGACAGCGGGACGCCCGCGACGAGGCCGGCAAAGCCGCACTCATCGACGGGCCCTGGACGGGCTCCGACAACGACTGCACCGGACACGCCAACCACCTGGGCCACGCCGCCTCGGTGCGGCAGGGCGCCAGCGCCGGCCCGCTGAGCCACGCCGCCGGCCCCCCGGCTGACCGCCACACCATGTTCGCCCTGTCTCCGGTGTTCATTGTCACGCCGGCCGAGCCTGTCCACGTCTTCTTCGAACCCAGGGACTCGGTCATGACCGAGGGTCTCAGTACGGACCCGGCGGCCGTGGACATGCGGCTGAGCCGGGCCTTGAGCGCCGGCGAGTCCCTGACTGTCCAGCTCAGCCAGGACCACATCGGCAAGAAATGGGACTACGCCCTGGCCGGCGCGCCCGCCGGGGTGACCCTGGACGCCGCCGCCGGGCGGCTCACCATGAACGGCGACGCCGCGCCCCAGACCGTGACCGTCAACGTGATCGCCCGCGACCACCTGGTTGCGGGCGACCAGCAGGGCGCCGCCGGCTTCTTCATCCAGCTGGACTCGGTCAAGGGCGGCACGACGGCGGTCACGGCGGACACGGGCGCCGACAACCGGCTGCTGCTGGCAGTCAACGACGGCGACACCACCGGGCCGAGGGTCCGCGTGTCGGCGTCGCCGACCACGGCGCGGGAGGGCGCCAGCGTCACCCTCACCTTCACCCTGAGCGCCGGCCGCAGCGAGGACACGGCGGTGCAGTTCGTGGTCGCCCGCAGCGGCCAGGAAGTGGGCGCGCCCACCGGAACCGGGGTCAGCGTCGCGGGCGGCATCGCCACCGTCTCCATCCCCGCCGGCCAGACCACGGCCACGGCCACCCTGCCCATCGTGGACGACGCCGACATCGAGGACGACCACCACATCTATGTCATGCTGGGCGACCAGCCGGCCGGGGTGCGCGCCGGCGCCCGCGCCCTCGGGCCGGGCTTCGCCAGGGTCAACATCCAGAGAACGCCCGTGGTCTCGCTGAACCTGGCGTCCGCCGAGGGGCCGGAGGGCGCCACGGGCTATACCGACGTCAGGGTGGACGTGGACGTGGATCCCACCCACACGCAGGCCATCAGCCTGGAAATCTGTTTCATCGGAACGGCCACCCGCGGCGCCAGCGCGGACTACCAGGTCACCGGCCTCGTCAACAATCCCTGGACTCTCGACGGCGACGGGTGCAGTTCCGCCTTCACCCTGCCCCCGGGCGCGGCGGGCGCTTCCCTCAAGCTCCGCATCCGGGGCGACACGGACGTTGAAGACGACGAGACGGTGACGGTCTCCCTGCTCACCACCACCGTCGAAATCGCCGTCGACCCGGCCACGGCCACCTACACCATCCGCAACGACGACGTCGGCGTCGCGCTGAGCCTGACGGCCACCGAGGGGCAAGAAGGCGGCACGGGCTACACCGACGTGGGCGTGCAGGTGAGCATCGCTCCCGTCCACACCGCGGCCGTTTCCCTGAAGCTCTGTTTCACCGGAACGGCCACCCACGGCGCCAGCGCGGACTACCAGGTCACCGACCTGGCCGACAGTCCCTGGACTCTCGACGGCGACGGGTGCAGTTCCGCCTTCACCGTGCCCCCCGGCTCGGCGGGCACTTTCCTCAAACTCCGCATCCGGGGCGACGCGGACGTGGAAGACGACGAGACGGTGATCGTCGCCGTTTCCACCACCACCGCCGGCGTCGGCGTTCACCCCGACCGGTCCACGGCCACCTACACCGTCCAAGACGACGACATCGGATTCTCCATCACCCTGGCGCGAACCGAGGGAGCCGAGGGCAGTTCGGGCCATACCGACGTCGACCTGACCGTGGGCCTCAACAGAACCTTGGAGTACACCGCCGAGTACCGGCTCTGTCTCGCCGGAACCGCGACGTACGGCGCCGGCGCCGACTACCAGGTCTGGCGACGCTCCTTTGCGGCGATTCTCGATGACGACGGATGCCTCAGCGGCGGCGTCCGCTTCGGCGACACGAGCTACACGCTCCGACTCCGGGTCAACGGCGACGCGGACATCGAATTCGACGAGACCGTGGTCTTCACCGTTTCCAGCAGCACCGCAGGCGTCAGCGTCCAGCCCGGCCGGGACACTTTGACCTACACCATCCGCGCCGACGAACCCGCCTTCTCGGTGAAACTGGCGCAAGCCGAGGGCGTCGAGGGCGATTCAAGCTATGCCGAGGTCGGCGTGACGGCGACCCTCTCCGGGGCCGCCTCGGGGACCAAGTGGGCGCGGCTGTGCTTCTCCGGGACGGCAGCCCACGGCAGCGGCGGGGACTTCCGGGTCTTCACTGCGGGCGGGGGCGAGCTGGGTGTCGGCGGGAACGGCTGCGCCACGCCCTTCCGGTTCTCCGGCAACGGCGATGTCCTCATCAATCTCCGCGTCTCCGGCGACACCACTCCCGAGCAGGACGAGACCATCATCGTCACCATTGTCCCCCACACCCCGGGCGTCGCCGTCGTCCCCGGCCATTCCACCGCCACCTACACCATCACCAACGACGAACCGATGTTCTCGCTGAGCCTGCCCACCGCCGAGGGGCCGGAGGGCGATTCGGGCCACACCGACGTCGCCTTCGCGGTGAACATCCCCACCGCCCTGACGACTGCCCCCCCGTACACTATCTGCTTCGGCGGAACCGCGACGTACGGCGCCGGCGAGGACTTCACGGTCGTCAACGACCGCGGTGCTCCGTTGGGCGTTACCAACAAGTGCGCCAACCACGCAATACGTCGCAACGAGAGCAGCCGCGCCCTGTTCTTCCGGGTGCGGGGCGACGCGCAGTTCGAGCCCGACGAGACGATCATCGTCACCATCACCAGCGGGACGGCCGCAGTCGGCGTCGTGGCCGGCCAGTCTTCTGGCACCTACACCATCCGGAACGACGAGCAGAAACTCAGCTTTTCCCGCAGCGAATACATAGCGTTCGAGGGCACCGTTCTCGGCGCGGAGATGCGCCTGGCCAAGCCACGCACCGAATGGACCAGTTTCACCGTCGTGGTGACCCCCGGCACCGCCACGGCCGGCCAGGACTATGGAACCAGCACGAACACCCGGCTCAGTGTCGGCATCCCGCCCGGCACGACCGAGAGCGCTTTCAACATAGGAATCAACAACGACCAGACGGAGGATGACGGCGAAACCTTCACGATAGAGATTGACGAGAGCACAGTGCCCGCCGGAGTCACAGTGGGCAGCCCGAAGCGGGCCACGGTCACCATCCGGGAAGGCATTACGGTAGGCTTCGTCACCTCCACCACGCTTGTGTCTGAGAGCGCGGGGGATCACGACCTGACGGTCAGCTTCTCCCGAGCGAGCCCCGCCTTCACCCTCCATTACACGACGCCGGGTAGCACGGCGGTCTGCGGCTACGACTACACCATCTGGACCCGCGCCGGCGGCAACTGCAGTCGGAGCATCGAGGTGGCCAGCGGGGCGGAATCCGTCCGGATGCCGTTGAGCATCAAGGACGACGACGCGCCGGAGCAATCCGAGCTAATCAGGATCAAGCTGCAGTCCGACCATGCCGGCGTCACGGTGACCACGGGCGGTGCAGAAAGTCATGCCGTTCTGATCAGCGACAACGACACCCCGCCGGAAGCCCCGAACGTGACGGCGAGCCTGTCCGACGTGGCCTCGGGCCGGGTGGAGAGCGTGATCGAAGGCACGCGCCGGGTCCTGGACATCGCGGTGGACCCGGCGGCCAAAGCCCGCTTCCACCTGTACGCCACCGTGGCCCACAAGGCCAACCCCGATCCGACCCTGCGCCAGCCCTTCACCATCGACGACACGGAAAGCGCGGACATGGCGCAGCTGGAGCATGTGATCTACGAGTTCGCGCCGGGCGCCACCGCGGGCGAGCTCGTCTTCGGAACCGTCGACGACAACATCGTGGAAGACGACGCGACCATCACCTTCACCCTGAAGAAGAGCGGCGCCGCCCGGGGCGTCGACATCAGCTCCAGCAAGGGTTCCATCGACGTATTGGTCCGGGACGACGACTCGGCGGAGGTGTACTTCTACCGGAAAACCGATGGCGGCAATATTTTCGTGCATCTGAAACGGCCGGTGGAGTTCCGCATCAAGATCAATGTCCACAAGACGGATGGGAGCATCGTCACTGGGGAATTGGGGGATCACAAGAAGGATGCCGCTGACAGACTCCTCGTCGCCGTGGACACGGAGACCGCCGATTTCGCCGAAATCGATTACGTCCACATCGAGGTGCCGAACTCGGCCCGGCATGACTGGCTCTACACCGGACACCCCTGCATCGTGTCTACCGAGATGGACGGGTCCGTCGCGCCCGCCGACCGGCCCGACTGCGGCAGCGACATGAACGCCTACACGGTCCGGCGCGAACTCGCTAAGCCCGCCGCCACCGCGCCGACGGTGAAACTGGCGGCCGTTGCGCCGGTCCCCGTGTCGGGCGCCCCGTCGCGCAACGCCGACGGCTCCTACACCGTGCCGGCCGACTGGCCGCTGGTCCCCGGCAATCTGGAACCCGGCGACAAGTTCCGGCTGCTGTTCCGCACCACTAGCCGGTGGAGTCCGACCGGAACCAGAAACATCTCCACCTACGACGGTTACGTGCAGTCCGAGATCACCGGCGGCAGCCTGGACGCCATCAAACCCTACGCCGCGGACTTCAAGGTGGTGGGCTCCACCAGACGCCAAGGTGTTGGCGTTGACATCCGGACTCACCTGGACCTGCGCTCCGGCGGCAACTGGCGCCCCGGCATACCCATTTTCTGGATGGACGCCCAGGGTGACGGCAGGCTGGTCGCCGACGATTACGAGGACTTCTGCGACCGGGAGCAGGAACTGGAGGACGCGGACAACAGCCCCCAGATCTGGTGGAAGAACGACAACCTGGCCGACCAGCGCAACGAGGACGGCGCGAGTCACACCGACAGCAACGCGCCCTTTACCGGCAGCAACAACGACTGCACCCCGCATTTCCGCCACCTGGGCTACGCGGGCCACAACGTCTACGGCGCCCACCGCGACGGGCGGAGCGGCGGGCCGCTGAACACCGGGATCCGGTCGGACTACGACCAGGCCTCTCTCTACGGTATGTCGCCGGTGTTCGTGGTGGGGCCGCCCGCCAGAGTGTTCGAGGGCGGCAGCCTGATCTGGAGCCTGACGGCCACCCCGGCGCCCGCCGAGCCGCTGGTGGTCTGGGTGTGGGCCAGCCAAGCCGGCGGCGACTTCGTGGACCGCCGCTACCTAACCCGGCGCGACGTGGTCATCCCCACCAGCGGGAGGGCGACCGTCACCATCCCCACCGTCAACGACGATAAAGAGGAGAACGACGGCTGGGTGGAGCTGGAAATCCTCCGCCTGTACGGCAGCGGCGGCTTCACGGTCGCTGGGGGAGACGGCGGGCGCAGCCTGCGCCTGCCCGTGCTGGACGACGACGGTGATGGAACTCAGGGAGTGCCGCTGTCGGCGGAGCCCCCGGCCGGCGACCCGGAGGTGAACATCACGTCCACCCTCACCGCCGGCGTCGAGGGCCGTGCCGTGGAGTACCGCCTGACCGCCAATCCGCGCCCCGCCGCGGACCTGACCGTGACGGTGACCATCGGCCAGACCGGAGACTTCGTGGCGGCCGGCGAGCTGGGACGGCGGAAGGTGACCATCACGCCCCGCGGCATCAAGGACATCATCATCCCCACCGTCGACGATGCAGTGGACGAACCCGACGGCGCGGTGACGCTGACCATCGAGACGGGCAGCGGCTACACCGTGGGACCGTTGTCCGCTGAGACCCTGACCGTGGCGGACAACGACGCGCCGCCGCCGCCCGAGCAGCCCCAAGTGGACACCTCGGAAGTGGAGCAGCTGATCCAGCAGATGATCGTCCGGCACCGCGACGTGACCGGCAACGCCGGCGCGCTGGCCAACTGGGAGAAGGCCCTCAGGTCGGTGCGCGGCGAGCCCGGCGGCTTCACCATCGCCGAGCTGGAGGCCCACGCGGCGTCCGTGGAGGCGGGCGCGCCGCGGGAGCGCTGGCAGAAGGTGCTGGACATCGTGAAGCAACTGGCAGCGGCGGCGCAACAGCAGCTAACGCCGCCTCCGCTCCCAGAGGTCAGCGTCGCCGCTGGAGCGGGCGTCACCGAGGGCGGCTCGGCCTCCTTCACGGTCACTGCCGACCCGGCGCCGTCGGCCCCGCTGAGCGTGAGTGTCACGGTCAGCCAGACGGGCGACTTCGGCGCGGCCACCGGCGTCAAGTCGGTGAGCATCCCTACCGGCGGCTCGGCGCAGTACACCGTCGCCACGGTAGGCGACGAGGTTGACGAGGCCGACGGATCGGTGACCCTCACGGTGAACGCCGGCGAGGGCTACACCGTGTCGTCGAGTCACGGCACCGCGTCGGTGGCGGTGGCCGACGACGACGACCCGCCGGTGGGGACGCCGGAGATCAGCGTCGCCGCTGGAGCGGGCGTCACCGAGGGCGGCTCGGCCTCCTTCACGGTCACTGCCGACCCGGCGCCGTCGGCCCCGCTGAGCGTGAGTGTCACGGTCAGCCAGACGGGCGACTTCGGCGCGGCCACCGGCGTCAAGTCGGTGAGCATCCCTACCGGCGGCTCGGCGCAGTACACCGTCGCCACCGCAGGCGACGAGGTTGACGAGGCCGACGGATCGGTGACCCTCACGGTGAACGCGGGCGACGGCTACACCGTGTCCTCCGGCCACGGCTCGGCGTCGGTGGCCGTCGCGGACGACGACGACCCGGCGCCCGCGGTTGTGCCGACGGTGAGCGTCACCGGCGGGGCGGGCGTGACCGAGGGCGGCTCGGCCAGCTTCACGGTCACTGCCGACCCGGCGCCGACGGCCGCGCTGACTGTCAGCGTGACGGTCATCGGGAGCGGCGACTTCGGCGCCGCGGCGGGCGCGGCGACCGTGACGGTCCCCGTCGGCGGCAGCGTGTCCCACGCCGTGGCCACGACCGGCGACAGCGCCGACGAGCCCGACGGCTCGGTCACGCTCACGGTGGACGCGGGCGGCGGCTACACGGTGTCGCCGGCCCGGCCCGCGGCGACGGTGGCCGTGGCCGACGACGACGACCCGCCGCCGCCGAGTTGTGTCACCGGCGACGCGGCGCTGCTGGGGCAGGTGCTGGCGAAGACCGCCGATCCGTGGGGCGGGGCGCGCCCGGATCTGGTGGAGACGTTCACCCGCGCCTACGACACGATGCTCGGCGACGACGACTACACGGTCGCGGACCTCAAGGCCCGCCCGGACCGCCGGACGCCGAACTGGCAGGGCGCCGGCCCCAACGCGCTGTGGCAGAGCATCTACGCCGAGTTGGACAGCCTCGAGGCGTGCCGCGAGTCGGCGGGCACGCCGCCGCCGCCCGCGGCGGCGCCGGAGGTCAGCGTGACCGCCGGGGCGGGCGTCGCCGAGGGCGCCGCCGCGTCGTTCACGGTGTCGGCGAGCCCGGCGCCGTCGGCGGCGCTGACGGTGGTGGTGACGGTCACTCAGGCCGGCGAGTTCGGCGCCGCGGTCGGCGCGCGGACCGTTGAGGTCCCCACGGGCGGCAGCGTGAGCCTCACGGTGGCCACGGCCGGCGACGGCGTCGAGGAGGCCGACGGGTCGGTGACGGTGACGGTCAACGCGGGCAGCGGCTACACCGTGTCATCGACGGGGGGCGCGGCGACGGTCGCGGTCTCCGACGACGACCAGCAGACCCCCACGCCTCCGCCGCCGCAGGTGCCCGAGGTCGGCGTGACCGCCGGCGGCGGGGTCACCGAGGGCCAGAGCGCCTCGTTCACCGTCTCGGCGAGCCCGGCGCCGTCGTCCGCGTTGGCCGTGACGGTGACGGTCACCCAGAGCGGCGACTTCGGGGCTTCGACGGGGACGAGGACCGTCGTCGTCCCCACCAGCGGCAGCAAGTCCTACAGCGTCGCCACCGTCGGCGACGATGCCGACGAGCCGGACGGGTCGGTCACCGTCACGGTGAAGGCGGGCAGCGGCTACACCGTGTCGTCGTCCCAGGGCGCCGCGACGGTGACCGTGGCCGACGACGACGACCCGCCGCCGACGCCGGTGCCGGTGGTCAGCGTCACCGCCGGCGGCGGCGTGACCGAGGGCGGCACGGCGCGCTTCACCCTCACCGCCGACAGAGCGCCCGCCTCGCCGCTGTCGGTGCGGGTGACGGTGACCCAGAGCGGCGACTTCGGCGCCTCCGCGGGCACCAGGACCGTGACGATGTCCGGGCGCGTCGCCCGCGTCAGCGTCGCCACCGTCGGCGACGGCGCCGATGAGGCCGACGGGTCGGTCACCGCCACCGTCGAAGCCGGGCAGGGCTACGCGGTCTCGTCGTCCAAGGCGACCGCCTCGGTGTCGGTGGCCGACGACGACGCCACGACCGTGGCCCTCGCCGGCGCCGCCGGCGGCAGTGTGGCCGAGGACGGCGGCGCCCGCGAGGTCACCCTCGCCCTCGGCCGCGCCCTCGCCGCCGGCGAGTCCCTCACGGCGCCGCTGTCGGTGACCGGCGCCGCCGCCGGCGGCCACTACACGCTCGCCCTCAAGCAGGGCCAGGGCCTCAACGGGCACGTGACGCTGCTCACGGGTGCGCCCCACAGCGCCCAGAACCCCGCGGTGGCGTTCGCCGCGGGCGCCCGGACGGCGACGCTCGTGCTGACGGCGCTGCCCAACGACGACACCGCCGAGCGCACCGTGCGCATCGCCTTCGGCGCCGGGCGGCGCGCCCCCACCGGCCAGGGCCTCAACGGCGGCGTCGCCGCCAGCGGCGGACCCGTCGAGGTCGCCATCGCCAACGACGACGCCCCGCCGCCGCCGGACACCGACCTGCCCACGGTCACCATCGACGACGCCCGCGACGTCGAAGGCGACGTGTTCTACCTCGGAGGGCTCCTGGAGTTCCGGGTCACCCTCAGCGAGGCGTCCCCCGAGCCGGTCACGGTCACATGGGCCACCGAGGAGGGCACCGCCGACAGCTATGTCGACTTCGCCGAGGTCCGCGGCAGGACCCTCACCTTCGAGCCCGGCCGGACCCGCAAGACCATCATCGTGCTCATCTCCGGCGACCGCAGGCGCGAGGCCGACGAGACCCTGAAAGTGGTCCTGTCCGGCCCCGTCGGCGCCACCATCGCCCGAGGAACCGCCACCGGCACCATCATCGACGACGACTAGCGCGTTAGCGGATAGGCGGCTGCCACCCAACGACGTCATTCCGGCGAAGGCCGGAATCCAGCGCTGGCCTGTCGTGGGCTGGCGGCGGGCCGGTCAGATCTCGCGTCCGGCCTTCTCGCCCTCGTAGATGGCGATGATGGTGCGCCGGGGGGCAACGGCGTCACCGACCTGGTGCACGGCGGGGTAGGCGCCCTCGATCTCGCGGAACAACGCGTCGTTGGGCGTGCGCAGCAGGCTGAGCACCACGGTGTCCACCGTCTCGCTGCGGCGCCAGCCTCCCCACATGCTGTACACCTCGGCCTCGGCGCCGTTCACGGCTTCGACGAACGCGTTGGCCGTGAGACGCACGCCCTTGCCCTCCAGGCGGGGATAGATGTGGCTCCCCTCGAGGGCGCCGGCGACGTTCTCGCCGACGACGGCGCGGGGGCAGACCACCTCGACGGAGGCCCCATGGTCGGCCAGCAGTTCGGCGAGCCCGAGGGGCAGGTACTCGCCGGTGTCGTCCACGATCAGCACGCTGCCGCCGAGGGCGGCGGGATCTTCCAGGGCCGCCACGATGGCAGAGCCGATGTCAACGACGTTGTCCTGGTCGGCGCCCGGCAGTTCGTCCCGGTCGGTGCGGGTGACGCTGAATCCGGTGCAGTCCCAGGTGGATCCGGTGGCGCAGACGACCGCGTCGGGGGCCTCGCCGTCCAGCAGCTCCCGGGTGACGTCGACGCCCGTGCGCACCTCCACGCCGCCGGTGCGCATCTCCGTCAGGAGGTTGTCGATGGCGTCCTGCCAGGCCGTGCGCGTCGGCAGGTGCTTGATGAGGTTGATGTGGCCGCCGAGCTCGTCGGACCGCTCGAACAGGACCACCCGGTGGCCGCGCCTGCCGGCCACGGCCGCGCTCTTCATGCCGGCCGGCCCGCCGCCCACGACCACGACCTTCTTGGCGCGCTCGCTGGCGACCGCTTTCAGCGACCCTTCGCCCCATTCCGCCTCCCGCCCGGTGACCGGGTTCACCATGCAGAAGATGTCGCGCTGCTGGAAGTTGCGCAGGATGCACTCGTTGGCGCCGACGCAGATGTGCGTCTCGTGCTTGCGCCCTTCCTGGGCCTTGCGGACGAGCGCGGGGTCGGTGATGTGGGCGCGGGTCATGCAGACCATGTCGGCCCAACCGTTCGCCACGATGTCGGCGGCCATGTCGATATGCCGGATCCGCCCGACGATGAACACCTTGGCGCGGTCGCCGACCACCTCCTTGGCGCGCCTGCCGAAGGGGATCATGAAGCCGTCGGGGACCGACATGGGTGCAACCGCCAGGTGAAGGTTGTGGTAGTTGCCCCCCGACAGGTCGAAGAAGTCGAAGTGGCCGGTCTCGGCCAGGATGTCCAGGATCTCCTCGCTCTGTTCGCCGGTGATGCCGGCCTCGCCGGCGAACTCGTCGAACGACAGGCGGATGCCCATCGTGAAGTCGCCGACCTCGCAGCGGACCGCGTCGGCCACCTCGATGGCGAACCGGCAGCGGTTGCGCACCGATCCGCCGTACTCGTCGGTGCGGCGGTTGTAGAACGGGCTGAGGAACTGGGCGATGCCGTAGCTGTGGGCGCCGTGCAGTTCCACCCCGTCGAGCCCCGAGCGCTTGACGTTGCGGACCGACTGCACGTAGCCCTCGATGAGCGAGCGGATCTCCCGCTTGCCGACCACGTGGGGGATCTCGTTGTGGATCACCGACGGCACCCGGGAGACGCCCCAGAGGGGATGCCAGGGCGAGAACATGTGGCCTTTGTCCTGCACGCCCATGATGGCGAGTTCGATGAACATGGCGCAGTCGTGTTCGTGGACGGTCTCGGCCAGGCGCTCCATCTGGGGGATGCAGCGCTCCTCCCAGGCCGTGATGCAGTTGTAGAACGAGCCCAGGCTGAGTTCGTGGGCGGCGTGCTGCTCGCTGATCAGCAGGGCGAGGCCGCCCTTGGCCCGCTCGCGGTAGTAGGCGATGTGCCGGTCGCTGAGGACGTGGTCCTTGCTGTAGGCGAGGCTGTGCGCGCTGGTCATCACCCGGTTCTTGAGGGTCGTGGCGCCCACCTCCAGCGGCTGCCACAGGACATCCAGATTCGACATCGTCAACCCCCCTCGGATCGGCCCGCACGCAGGGTGTTCGGCCCCGCCGCCGAACAGTACTCCCCGGATTCTCTGGATCCCGGCCTGCGCCGGGATGACGGTCGGGGCGTGTTCGGTCCCCCGGCCGACGCAGGGTGTTCGGTCCCCCAGCCGAACAGTACTCCCCGGATTGGCAGCGGGCGCGGGGAGGCGTCAGACTGCCGGGTATGCGGATCAAGTACATCATTCCGTTCCCTTTCGAGGTGGGTCAGGACATCCGATCCGCTCAGGTTCCCAGCGATCTGCTCGGCGAGGGCACCCACGTGGAGTGCGTGCCGGTGCGGAACACTGCCACGCTGGTCGACTGCTACTACGAGGACCTCATCTTCGAGATGTACATCGTCGAGGCGGGCCTGCGCGCCGAGGAGGAGGGCTACGACGCCGTCGTGATGGACACCGTGTCCGACTCGGGGCTGGCGGCGCTGCGCTCGCGCCTGTCCATTCCCGTGTTGGGCCCCGGGCTGGTCTCCTACGCGGTCGCCATCATGCTGGGGAGGCGCTTCTCGATCATCACGATGTGGGACCAGTGGCGCCACCTGTACGAGAAGAACCTCGACACCTACCACCTCTGGGGGCACTGTGCCTCGGTGCGCGCGGCCGGCATCCGCCCCGACATGGAGGAACTGCTGAGCGGCAAGGAGGAGACGGTCTTCCCCCGTCTCACCGAGGAGGCCCGGCTCGCCATCACCGAGGACGGCGCGGATGTGATCCTGCTCGGCTCCACGACCATGCACCAGGCTGCCGACCACCTCGCTCGCCATCTGGATGCCCCGGTGATCAACCCCGGCCCGGTCGCCATCAAGATGGCCGAGGCGATGGTTCTGCTGGGTCTCAGCCACTCCAAGGTGGCGTTCCCCTCGCCGGCCGTGATCCAGGACGAGAAGTTCTTCTCCCTCGTCTCCGCTCCGAAGCCGGAGTAGCCGAGGCGTGGCCTAGCGTCGCGCGAACTACGTATACTTAGGCGTATGCCGAGGATGCAGGTGTACTTGCCCGAGGATCTTCACGCCGAGGTGAAGGCACACGACCTTCCCGCTTCGGAACTTCTGCAGGAGGCTGTGCGTGTCGAACTCCATCGCCGCCAGCTGGCCCGAGCAGGAGAGGAGTACCTGTCGGAGCTGCTCGCAGAGGTGGGAACCCCGGACGCTGCGCAGACCGCGTGGGCGCGGGAGTTGGCCGAGCGGCTGGCTCGCCGCGCTGACCGGAGGGCGGGCTGATTGGCCTTGGTCCTCGATGCCGGCGCCGTCTCGTTCCTGGCCGGCCGGTCGCTTCGTGCGGCGGCGCTGATCGAGGCGCTGCGCCAGGAGGGTCTCTGGCCGCCGGTGGTCCCGACGCCGGTGCTCGTGGAGTGTCTGCAGGGTGACCCGGGCAGGGACGCGCCGACGAATCGGCTGCTCAAGTCGTGCGACGTCCTCGAACGCGTCGACGAGCGCGTCGCCAGGCGAGCGGCCCGACTCCGGTCCCGGTCCGGGCGTGGCTCTGCGGTCGACGCGCTCGTCGTGGCCGTCGCCGAGCCGGGCGGCTCCGTTCTGACGACAGACCTCGGTGATCTGCGCGCACTCGCGGCCTGTGCGGCCGACGTGACGGTCGAAGGTCTGTAGAGCGTGCTCGGACAGGACACCACCACCGACCGAGGATTCCGAGCCGTGAACTCCCGCCAAGACGCGGCATTCGAAAACCGAGAACTGCACCCGCCACCACCGACCGAGGATTCCGAGTCGTGAACCCCCGTCATTCCGGCGAAGGCCGGAATCCAGGCTCCGGCGATGCGATTCGCGCCGCTGCAGTCGACTGCAAAGCGGCTGGTCAGAGCCGATCCCCGCACGCTCTCAGGGTTACCCGGCCGGGAGCTGTTGGGTCAGGGCCCGGAGAGCGGCGTCCACGATGGCGTCGGTGCCGGGTACGACGGCGCCCTCGAGGGGTGGGCTGAAGGGGATGGGAGCCCGGGCGGCGCCGACGCGGACGACGGGGGCCTTCAGGTCCGCGAACAGTTCCTCGCCGATGCGGGCGGAGAGCTCGGCCCCGTAGCCGCCGGTCAGCCAGGCCTCGTGGGCGATGACGACCCTGCCGGTCTTGGACACCGAGGCGACCACGGTCTCGAAGTCAAGCGGCCACAGGCTGCGCAGGTCGATCAGCTCGGCGGCGATGCCGTGCTCGTCGTTGAGGGTGGCTGCCGCGTCCGCGCCCCGCAGTGTCATGGCCGAGTAGGTGATCAGGGTCACGTCGGTGCCTTCCCTGGCCACCGAGGCCGAGCCCAGCGGTACTCGATGGTCGCCCTCGGGCACCGGGCCCCGCTTGGCGGTGATCGACTTGTTCTCGAGGTAGATGACCGGGTCGTCGTCATCCATGGCCGAGCGCAACAGGCCTTTGGCGTCGGCTGGATTGGATGGCGCCACCACCTTCAGCCCGGCGATGTGGGTGAACAAGGATTCCAGGCTTCCGGAGTGCTGGGCGGCGGACGAGCGCAGGATGCCGTCGGAGGCCCGCAGGACCAGCGGCACGCTGACCTGGCCGCCGGACATGTAGCGCATCTTGGCGGCCTGGTTGACGATCTCGTCCATGGCGCCCATCGTGAACTCCAGGAAGCTCATCGACGCCACCGGTCGCAGGCCCGTCATTGCCGCGCCGACGGCGGCGGACATGATGAGCGCCTCGGAGATCGGCATGTCGATGATCCGGTCGGGGCCGAACTCGTCGAGCAGGCCCCGGAACTGCCCGAAGTTGCCGCCCCAGCTGATGTCCTCGCCCAGCACGATCACCCGCTCGTCCTCCCGCATGGCGAGGCGGGTGGCGTCCACAGTGGCCTGGCCGAACGACATCCGCTTCACAGGCGGACCTCGGGGTGTGCCGGGAGATCGGCGCGAACGGACCGCCGTGCCGCTGGAAGGTGCATCCCGGCCTTCGCCGGGGTGACGGACGTTCTCGCCGGAATGGCGGAGGATGCCGCCGGGGTGGCGGCGTCCCCTGCCGAGCCGGCGGAGCGCATCGTCTGGAGATTCACGCCAGCGTCCCCCGAGGGTCGTCGGTGTAGACGTAGCGCAGCGCGGTCTCGGGCGCAGGGTCGGGCGAGGTCGCGGCGAACTCCTCGGCCGCAGCGGTCTCGGCCCGGGCGGCCGCCCAGACCGACTCCACGCCGGCGGCGTCCAGCCACCCCGCCGCAGTGAGGGCCTCCTCCAGCCGGGTGATCGGATCGGCCGCCTTCCACCGCTCCACCTCGGCGTCGTCACGGTAGACCTCGGCGTCGCCGACGTAGTGGCCGCTGTGGCGGTAGGTGACACAGTTGAGCAGCGACGGACCGACGCCGCCGCGGGCCGCCTCGACGGCCGCGCCGACAGCGGCGTACACGGCGCCGGCGTCGTTGCCGTCGACGGTCGTCCCGGGCATGGCATAGCCGGTTGCACGGATCGCCAGGTCCTGCACCGCAGAGGTGCGGCTGATGGCCGTGAACTGGGCGTACTGGTTGTTCTCGCAGACGAAGACGACGGGCAAAGATTTCACCGCGGCGAAGTTGAGCGCCTCGTGGAAGGTGCCCTTGTTGATGCCGCCGTCGCCGAAGAAGCAGACCGTCACCTGCCCCGAGCCGCGGCGCAACGCCGAGAGTCCGGCGCCGGCGGCGATGCCGAACCCGCCGCCCACGATGCCGTTGGCGCCGAGCATGCCGAGGCTGAAGTCGGCCACGTGCATCGAGCCGCCCCTGCCGGCGTTGGCGCCCGTCTCCCTGCCGAACAACTCGGCCATCAGCCGGTCGGGACGCATGCCCTTGGCGATGGCGTGGCCGTGGCCCCGGTGGGTGGAGGTGACGTAATCGTCGTCCCGGAGGTTCTGGCAGATCGCCGCGGCGATCGCTTCCTGGCCGAGGTACGTGTGTACGAACCCAGGGAGTTTCCCTGCTGCGAACAACTCCGTGACGCGTGTCTCGAAGACGCGGATGCGGACCATCGTGCGGTGAATGTCCCGAGCGGCCGCATCGGTGAGGCCGGTGAGCGTCGCAGGACAGGCGGGCGGGCTCACTTCATCCTTCCGTCTCGGACGTCGCGGTACGCGCCGACAGCGGCCGGCGGGGTCGCGGAGTGGTCTCCCCGGCCGGACCGGCGGGCCTGGCTCGGCGGCTCGGCGGGCTCACCGGGCTCACCGGGCCGCATCCTCGCCCGACCCGGCTGGCGTGGCGGGGCCGCTCGGCTGCTCACTGGGCCAGGTAGCCGCCGTCGACGGCCAGGATGTGCCCGGTCACCATCGCCGCGGCCTCGGAGGCCAGGAACACGGCAGGACCCACGATCTCGTCGGGTTGCCCGATCCGCCCGAGTGGCGTGCGCGACTCCCAGTCGGCCCGCATGTCGGGCTCCTTCTCCCACTGGGCCAGCACGATGGCCGACTCGAACTGCGACGGGGCGATGGCGTTGACCCGCACGCCCTGCGGTGCCCATTCGATGGCGAGCGTCCGGGTCAGTGCCACCACCCCGCCCTTGGAGGCCTGGTAGCCGAGGCTGCCCGGGAACCCGGCCAGGCCGCCGACAGAGGCGATGTTGATGATCGACCCCGAGCCCGCGGCCACCATGTGGCGCCCTGCCGCCCGGCAGGCGAGATAGGTGCCCCGCAGGTTGATCTCCATGACCGAGTCCCACAGGTCCTCGGGGTAGTCCACGGCGGGGGAGCGTCCCCCGACGCCGGCGCTGTTCACGAGTACGTCGATCCGGCCGGCCTCGGCCACCAACCCGTCGACGGCGGCGGCGACGGCAGCGGCGTCGGTCACATCTGCCGTGACGGCGTCCGCGTTCTCCCCGATCGATCGAGCCGCCTCGTCGTTCCCGGCGGCGTCGCGATCGACGCAGCGCACCCGGGCGCCCGCCTCGGCGAGCCCGGCGGCGATGGCCCGGCCCAGCCCGCTGGCGGCGCCGGTGACGAGCGCGACCCGCCCGGCGAGCGAGAAGCGGTCCTGAGCGCTCATGTGACCACGTGGCCGATGGTCGCCCCGACGTCGACCTCGACATCGTCGTGGGGATCGGCCTCGATGACGATCTCCAGCGTGCCGGTGGCCGGTGCCTCGATCGCCGTCTCGGCCTTCTCCGACTCCACGATCACCACCTCCTCGCCCGTCTCGACGCGCGCACCGGACTCGCGAAGCCACTCCACGAGGATCACGCTCTCCACGACGCCGGAGTGCGGCACGAGGATCGGCGTGCGCCCGCTCACGTCCTCAGTCGCCCTGCTCGTTGCCGGTGCCTGGGTTCCGGCCTTCGCCGGAACGACGAGGCAGGTAGCCCGAGGCCCTTGTAACTGGACCACCGGAGACGGAGAGGCAGGAACGTGGCGGATGGAACGACGAGGCAGGTAGCCCGAGGACCTTGTAACCCGCCTCAGCGGCCATCAGATGTAGCCGTGCTTCTCGAGCCCCTCGGCGGGGGAGAGGCCGCGGCGCATGTCCTCGCGCACCAGGTCCTCGCCGGCCATCACGGTCTCGGAATCCGCCAGCACCTGGGCGGCCTCCGCACCCGGGATCACGAGGATGCCGTCGAAGTCGGCGTGGATCACGTCACCCGGGTGGATCTCGACGGCGCCGATGGTCACGGGCACCTGCGTGGCCGCCATCTCCCAGCGCCCGATGGCGTTCAGCGGCGACATGTCGCGGTAGAAGACCTGCAACCCGATGTCGCGCAGCCCGTCGGTGTCGCGGAGGTTGCCGTCGAGGATGACGCCCACGCAGCCGTGTACCTGCGCGGCGTTGCCGGTGAGTTCACCGAAGTGGCCCACGGGGCTGTCGCGGTTGACCGACACCAACACGTCGTCGGGCTGGATGCCGTCGAACATCCGCAGGTAGGAGTGGATGCGCTCGACGCCCTCGGCCCACGGCAGGCGCTCGTCGAACCCGACGCCGAGGACCGTTCTGGCTATCCCGACGATCCGTTGTTCGGGGAACAGCGGCCGCAGATACGAGGGCAGGACCTGCTCGCGGCCTCCGGCCCGGTAGATGGCGTCGCAGACTGCTGTCATCGGTATGCGCCGGAAGCGCTCGCACAACTCCGAACGGGGGACCCCCACGGCTTCCGACCGTAGTCGAAGCCTCCTGCGGGCGGGTCCGGGCCGGTTGGCGCAGGCGAACACCCGCAGGCGGGACCGATCCTCCTGCGTACGGGATGGGGACACCGCGTCTACAGTCTCCCAACCGACCGCGAGCACCCTCGGGAGGGCACATGATGCGCGTCTACGAGGTCCCGGACGGCCCGCCGGGACATCCGTTCCTGTCGCCGGTGATCAGGGCGGGGGACTTCGTCTTCGTGTCGGGCAACGCCGGGCTTCTGCCGGGTAGTACGCCGACCGGCGAGGACGGAAGCTGGCAACCGGGCGCCCTCGTGGAGGGTGGCATCGAGGCCGAGACCCGCCAGACGCTGGAGAACATCAAGACGGCCCTCGAGGCCGCCGGGGCACAGATGTCCGACGTCGTCAAGGTCAACACCTTCCTGCGCGACGTCGACCGCCACTTCGCCGCCTACAACGAGGTCTACTTGGAGTACTTCCCGACAGAGCCGCCCACCCGCACCACGATCGGGGCGAAGATCTACGGGAACATCCTCGTCGAGATCGAGTGTGTGGCCTACGCGCCGGAGTCCTGAGAGCCGGCCAAGTCATGCAGCGGATCGAATCGATCGTCATGCCGGCGAAGGCCGGAATCCATGCAGCAGCGACTCGCACGGCGCTGCGGGGCGACAACGCAGGGAGCGAATGAGCCATGACCAGCGAGCAAGCCGGCTGGAGCCGGCACTACGACGTTGCCAACGCCGATCTCGGGTGGCAGTACAAGGGCTGGCCGCTGTCACCGGGCGTCGCCGACCTCGAGTCGGTCGCCTCGGCGGGCTTGAACCTCTTCGGAGACGACTTCATGTTCCCGGTGATGGTGATCTCCCACAGCGATCTGGTGCACAACATCGAGGTCGTCGCCCGGTTCTGCGCCGACAGCGGCGTGTCGCTGGCGCCGCACGGCAAGACCACCATGTCTCCCGAGTTGTCCCACCTGCAACTCGAGGCGGGCGCCTGGGCCATCACCGCCTCCACCGGCAGCCAGGCCCGCATCTACCGGGCCTTCGACATTCCCCGGATCCTCATCGCCCACCAGGTGGTGGACCCGGCGGCGGTCACCTGGATGGCCGACGAGCTAGACGCCCATCCCGAGGTGGAGTTGTTCTGTCTCATCGACTCGGTGGAGTGCGTCGAGGCGATGGAGGCGGCGCTGGTCGGGCGGCCCGCGGGGCGGCCTATCGACGGCCTCGTGGAGCTCGGCATGATGGCGGGCCGCACGGGCTGCCGGACGATCGAGGGGGCGGTGCGGGTGGCCGAGCGGATCGCCGCTTCCGACCGGATGCGCCTCGTCGGTGTGGAGGGCTACGAGGGGATCCTGCACTTCTGTGGAGACGACTTCAGCGAGGTCGACGAGTTCCTGGTCCGCATGCGGGAGCTCACCGATCGGCTCGCCGCCGCCGGGCACTTCGACCACCTCGACGAGGTGATCGTCACCGCCGGCGGCAGCATGTTCCCCGACCGGGTGGTGGCCATCCTGGGCGGCGACTGGGACATCGGCCGACCGGTGCGGCCGGTCATCCGCCCCGGTGGCTACGTGACCCACGACTCGAAGATGTACACCGACTCGGGCCCGTTCGGCGTGCGGGCGCCGATGGACACCTACCCGGCGCTGCGCCCCGCGCTCACGCTGTGGTCCTACGTGGTGTCCCGCCCGGAGCCCGACCTGGCCCTGCTGGGTTTCGGCAAGCGCGACGGCTCATACGACGTCGACATGCCCATGCCCGAGGTCATCCGTCGCGCCGGCGAGATGCACGACGTGGGCGGCGGGCTCCAGATCTTCGAACTCAACGACCAGCACGCCTTCGTGCGCATCGCCCCGGGGTTCGACCTCCGAGTCGGCGACCAGGTCGGGTGTGGGATCAGCCATCCCTGCACCTCGTTCGAACGCTGGCGGGCCATCCCGGTCACCGACGACGACCACAACGTCGTCGGCTCGGTGCGCACCTTCTTCTAGTTGCGTCGATAGGCGTGCGTCGAGGCCCGTCCTGCTCAGAAGCAGTTGACCGCGAACTCCAGCGCTGTGCAGACGTGCCGCCGCCGTTCGGGGCTCAGGGCACCGAGGCGATCGGTAAGCTCCCCGGCGGACACGTTCAGCACGCTGTCGAGTTGGACGCAGCAGGGCTGCGGCACCGGATCGTCCCCGGGCTCCAGCGGTACTTCCGTCGCAAGGCCTCGCAGGCGGGTCGAGCACGGAGCGACGATGACCCGCTTCAGCCGGCCGATCGCCGCATCACGCGACAGGACGACGACAGGCCGGCGCGGCAGATCGGCAGTCTCGCACCACCAGATCTCGCCGTTGCGCGGTGTTTCCGTCACCGCCTGCGTCTTGCTCTGAGGAACGACTCGACGTCGCCCCAGGCGTCGGGGGCGTCGAGTGGCACGGAGTCATAGGCTTCGTACTGCTCATCGATCTCTGCTCGGCGACGTTCCCGGCACAGTGCTGCCAGCGCCTCGTCCATGAGGCGCGCATCGCGGGTACCGGGCATTGACTCCCGTGCGGACGCCAGCAGCCGCCCGTCGACTGTCGTGCTGATCCGGTGTCGATTCATGCCATAAACGTAGCATGATCCGCATCGGTTCGCGTCGGCGACCCGGCCTCAGGCGAAGACCGTGGGGCCTATCCCGGCGATGTCCTCGTCGAGGGGGAAGAAGGGGCGCTGCATCCGCTCGAACGGCAGTGATCGCACCGAGGCCGGCGTCGGTCCGGGGGAGTCGATGACGATCACGGGAGCATCGGGGTACGCCATCCGGTAGTTCATCGGGTTCTTGGCGACGGCGAACTTGGAGGTGTGGGCGTCCACTCCAACCGAGGTGTACTGCTCCCCGGTCCACTCATAGGTGGGGTGCGAGGCGATCACGATCTGTAGGCCGCCGGCGCGCAGTACGGCGGTTGGGCCCATCTCTCCGACGACGCCCTCCCAGATGCCGCCCTCGTAGACGAACCTGCCGTCGGTGAGCACTTCGACGGTGCCGGTGATCGACATGGGATCGCCCCAGCGGGGGTCGAGTTGGTGGCCGAGGCGGAGCGTCACTTCGGCTCCGACACCCGCCATGTGGCACTGCGCAGCCGCCTCGGGGTCCACGACCGGCGCCACGGACACCGCGTCGGGAGCGAGATCCGCCAGCGCGGCGATACAGGCGACGCTGTCGCCGGCTGCCCCGCCGCCACAGGCATCAGCGGTCTCCATCAACACGACCGGGCTGTCGTCGATCAGGAGACCCCGGCGCACGGCCTCGGCGGGGGTGGACATGTCCGGTTCGAACTCGTGGCGGCGTTGCCAGTACTCCTCGGCCAACGCCACGGCGGCCGTCCGTGCCCCGTCCTGGTCGCCGTCGGTGATGACAAGCCCTCCACTGCCCATTCCGGGGCGGTCGATGAAGGGATGGACCAGGAACATGCTGGTGGACAGCACATCGGGGAGTTCCTCCAGCGCCTTGGCCTTGCGCATCATGTCGGCGAACGGGCCATCACCCTCGGTGGAGCCGTTCACGGCGCCCGTCAGCACCGGCACCTTGGCCATCACCATCGTCGGACGTGCCGCGCCGACGGCGGTATCGACGAGCAGCGAGGCGCCGCGCCGGCCGGTGGTGTAGGCGTCACGGTGGGGGTAGGTCTCCCAGGCGACCAGCCCATCGGCGTTGGTGACCATGTCCTCGGTGACGTGGGCGTGGAGGTCGAGCGTGGCAACGATCGGGACGTCTGGACCGACGAGGGAGCGGGCGTGCGCCAGCAGGTCACCCTCGATGTCGTGCACGGTCTCGGAGACCGCGGCGCCGTGCAGAGCCAGCAGCACCGCATCGACCGGCACGACCGCCTCGAGGGCCGCCAGGAGATCGCGGCGCAGCGTCTCGTAGCACTCCGTGGTGAGCGGACCGCCGGGGCTCGTCGAAGCGAACAGCAGGGGTACCGGTTGCGCCCCGCGCTCGACCAGCACTTCCAGCATCCCGCCCATCACACCCCCGGCGACCTCCAGAACGTCATCGCCGTAGCGGAGCTCGAATCGCTCGAAGGCGGCGACGTCGATCGGCCGGCCCCCGAAGTCGTTGCACTCGGTCAGGATCCCGCCGACGGCGATGCGTGGTGCTGGCATGTCCCGGCTCCTCCTCCGCTTCAGTCCGGGTCGGCTGGGCTCAGTCCAGGCCGTAGGCCCGGCAGGCGGAGCGCCAGCGCAGGTCCTCGGTGTCCTCGGCGTCCAGCGGCCCGATGAGCGACTCGAAGGCCTCGGCCTGACGCCGGTAGCCACCGCCGACGTTGCAGACGGGCCAGTCGCTGCCGAACATCAGGCGGCTCGAACCGAATGACTCGAGGGCCACATCGAAGGCGCCTCGCAGATCGTCGGGCGTCCAGTCGGCGTGCGGGGTGACGTTGTGCAGGCCGGAGACCTTGGCGAACACGTTCGGGAAGCTCGCCGCCGCTCCCATCAGCTCCACCCAGCGGGAGAAATCGTCGGTTCCGATCGGCGGCTTGTTCAGGTGGTCGATCACGATGTGGAGGTCGCCGACCGCGGTCGCCAACGTGGGCACGTGTTCCAAGTGGCGCAGCTGCACACCGACGAAGTCGTAGGCCATCCCGTGCTGGGCCAGGACGCCGAGGCTCTCGATGACCGCGGGTTGCAGCACCCAGTCAGGATCGGGTTCGTCGTGGATCAGGTGCCGGATTCCCACGACCGCCCCGGCCGACTGCAGCCCGTCGAGCGCAGCGTCCGCCGCATCCGGATCCAGCAGGTCGAACCAGCCGACCACAGCCACGACTCGGTTGTCTGCTTCTGCCACCGTGAGCATCGCCGCCGTGTCGCCAAAGCTGTTCTCCGCCTGCACCAGGATCGCCTCGGTCACGCCCGTGGCCTCGATGTGTTGCCGCGCCTCATCGACGAGGAACGTGCGACGCAGCTGATGGAACACCGGTGGCAGGTCGGCGTCGAGCCAGTCGTACGCGCACTGGTCGAGGTCCCACTGGTGGAGGTGCGTGTCGATGAGTCGGGTGGCGCGTGCGGTCATCTCTGAGATCTCCCGGAGTTCGTGGCGTGACTGGATTCTTGTCGCTCATCCGAGTGCCATGTCGCCCGGGGGCGTCGAAAATGATGATCCACCTGCAGGGTCGTTGCTCCGGCGGAGATCGCCGGGCGCCCGTTAGCGGCCGAAAAAGGGTTGAACTACAGTCCTGGCCGCTGGCGCTGACGGGGGGAGGCGCCCCTCCGCATCGCATATGGCGTTGGCGGAAGGAGATCAACATGAATTCGCGACACGGCCGTCTTTGGAGGCGGTTGATCGTGCTCGCTGCTGTACCGATGCTCATCGCCGCCTCGTGCGCGGCCGATGACTCCGCATCGGAATCCGCCGACGCGGCAATGGCGGAGGCAAGTAGCGCATCCGCCGCTGCCGCCGACGCCATGGCAGAGGCTCAAGCCACGGCGGCAGCGGCCCGGAGTGCCCAGGCGGACGCCGCCACGGGCATCGCCGACGCGGCCGCCGCGGACGCGGCAGCTGCGGCGGCACTCGCCGCGGCCGAGGCGGCACAGGCTGCCGCCGACCTGGCACAGGCCACCGCCGAGGGAAATGTGGAGGCGATGGCTGCTGCCGAAGCGGCGCTCGCCGACGCGCAGGCCGCCGCGGAGGAGGCGCTCTCGGAGGCTGCTGCCGCTCAGGCCGAAGCCGACGTGGCACGCGAAGAGGCCGCCGCCGCGCAGGCCGAAGCCGACGCAGCACGAGCCGAAGCCGAAGCAGCGGCCGAAAGCGCCGCCGCGCCGGCGGGCGGACCGCAGCGCGGTGGGACGCTCACCTTCGCCCGGTTCTTCGAGACGCAGAACCTCGACCCGGCGGGGGTGGCCGACAACGGGTCCATCTTCGTGCGGGTGCAGATCTACAACACCCTCGTGGAAGCCGACCCCGACACCCTCCCGAACGTGGGCCCGGGGATCGCCGACGAGTGGAGTTCCAGTCCCGATGGCATGACCTGGACGTTCCACATCCGCGACAACGCCAGGTTCTCCAACGGCGAGCCGGTCACGGCCGAGGACGTGCAGTTCTCACTGGAGCGGTTCGCGGACCCGACGATCAGCGTAAACATCCCGAGCCTCGGCGTCGGCGTCGAGAGCGTGGACATCATCGATGACCAGACCGTGCAGGTGAACCTGGACCGCCCGGTCGGTGCGTTCCTCGAGAACATCTCGGTGTTCCCCGCATCGATCATCAACAAGGCCGCCGTGCTGGCCGAAGGCGACGACCACTGGATGAACCCGCTCGGCACCGGCCCGTTCAAGGTGAAGGAATGGGTGCCCGGCTCGCACATCACCCTCGAGCGCAACGAGTACTACTGGGAGGAGGGCAAGCCGTATCTCGACGAGATCCGGTTCGACTACATCCCCGACGACAACGCCCGCATCCTGCGCATCCAGGGAGGCGACGCCGACCTCGTGGAGGGCGTGCCGTGGACGCAGATCCCCGACCTGTCCCTCAGCGAGGGCTTCAGCATCCACGTCGCCGACATCGTCCGCTACGAGGGCGTGTTCCTGAACCACACCATCCCGCCGCTGGGCGAGATCGGCGTGCGCCAGGCGCTGAACTACGCCACCAACAAGGCGGCTATCAACGAGGCGGTGTACGGAGGCGTCGGCGAGATCGCCAACAGCATGATCCCCAAGGCGCTGTACCACTCCGACTACGACACCCTGCCGGCGTACTTCTACGACATCGAGAAGGCCAAGGAGCTCATGGCGGCGTCGTCGATGCCCGACGGCTTCGACCTCGCCTACATCTACCCGTCGGGCTCGACGGCCCACGAGCAGCTCGGGACCATCCTCCAGGCGGACTGGGCGCAGATCGGCGTGAACCTGTCCATCGAGGAGGTCGACACCGGCACGCTGTTCGGTGACCGCTTCTTCACGATGGAGTACGAATCGGGCGTGCCGCTGCCCAAGTTCACCTCCGACGTGGTCGTGCCCGACGAGGTGGCGCTGCTGTTCTACGACAAGGATCCGAGCAACATCCTCGCCGGGTTCTTCACCGGTTGGGAGATCCCCGACGAACTCGAACGTTTCACCGAGGAGGCCGCTTTCACGACCGACGAGGCGATCCGGGCCGAGCTCTGGCCGGAGGTGCAGCGGATCGCCATGGAGGAGGCGCCCTGGGTGACGCTGTTCTTCCTGCCCACCGTGCACGCGGTGGCCGACCACGTCGAGGGATTCCGGGTCGTGCCCAACGGCTGGTGGGACCTCGAGGACGTCTGGCTCAGTAACTGACGCTCTGACAACGGCGACGTAGTCGCCACGACGCGATACTGGTCGGGTCCCCGTGCCGCGGGGACCCGACCCACGCCGGGAGGTCGTTTTCGCGTATGTGGGGGTTCCTAGGGCGGCGGCTGCTGCACAGCATCTGGGTGCTGGCCGCCATCATCCTCGTGTCGTTCCTGGTCATCCGGCTCATACCGGGCGACCCGGTCGTGCAGATGCTGGGTCTCCAGGCGACACCCGAGAACATCGCCGCCGTCAACGAGGATCTCGGGCTCGACCTCCCGATGGGTCAGCAGATCGTGCAGTTCGTGGAGCGCGCCTTCCAGGGCGATCTGGGTTCGTCCATCATCAAGCGGGCGCCCGTGAACGACATCGTGTTCGACCGGCTCCTGCCCTCGGTCTACCTGCTCCTGTACGCCACGGTCCTGGCGCTGATCATCTCGGTGCCGCTCGGCGCCCTCTCGGCCATCTACCGCAATCGCGTGCCCGACCAGATCGTCCGCCTGACGAGCATGGTGTCCTTCGCCATGCCCCAATTCTGGCTGGGCCTGATGCTGATCCTGCTGTTCGCCATCCAGCTCGACGTGCTCCCCAGCGGAGGGTACGGGGAAGGGTTCGGCGGGATCCTCCTGCACCTCACGCTGCCGGCGCTCACGATCGGCCTCTATCTCGCCCCGCAGCTCATGCGGACGCTGCGGTCGAGCCTCATCGAGGCGATCGACAGTGACTACGTGGAAGCTGCCCGCTCCCGGGGCTACCGGGAGAGCCGGGTGGTGGGCAAGCTGGCCATGCGCAACGCCCTGGTGCCGCTGATCAGCGTTCTCTCCATCAACATCGGTTTCCTCATCAGCGGCACGGTGATCGTGGAGGTCGTCTTCCAGGTGCCGGGTCTCGGAGCATTGCTGGTGCAGTCGGTGCTCAACAGGGACTATCCCGTGATCCAGGGGCTGATCCTCGTATTCGGCGCGATGGTCATCCTCGTCAACATCCTCGCCGACGCCGCCTACGCCGTGGTCGACCCGCGGGTGCGAGCCGGGATGGCGGCCGAATGAGAACCCTCGCCTGGGCGGGCCGCCGGGCCGTGGGCCTCCGGGGGGAGGCGGCCGACCTGCTGCGCCAGGCCCAGACGGAGCGGCGCTGGTCGAACGTCACCCTGGGCATCGGGATCGCCATCGTGGGCGCGCTCTCGGTCGCCGGGTTCTTCGCCTCTCTGATCGCTTCCGCCGACCCCAATGCCGTCGACCTGACCCAGCGCCTGCTCAGCCCCTCCGGGAAGCACTGGATGGGGACCGACCCGTTCGGGAGGGACATCTTCACCCGCACGCTCTACGCCATCCGGCTCGACCTGGTGGTGGTGCTCATCATCACGTACGTGCCGATGGTCTTCGGGATGATCGTCGGAGCGCTCGCCGGCTACTTCCGGGGATGGGTGGACGCCATCACGGTCCGCGTGATCGACGCCTTCATCGCCTTCCCGTTCATCGTGCTGGTGATCGCCGTGGTGGCGATCCTGGGGCCGGGCCTGAAGGGGGTGTACATCGGCGTCCTCGCCGTGGGCTGGACGCTGTACGCCCGGCTCACCAGGGGGGACATGCTGGTACTGCGCGAACAGCAGTTCATCCTTGCCGCACGCACGCTGGGCTACTCGCCGCGGCGGGTCATCCTCCGACATGCCATTCCCAACCTCATCAGGTCGAACCTCGTGTTCTCGATGGCCGACATCGTCCTGAACCTGCTGTTGCTGGCCGGGCTCTCGTACCTGGGGGTCGGCGTGCAGGCACCGACCGCGGAACTGGGCGCCATGGTTGCCGACGGCCAGTCGTTCCTCCAGCAGGCGTGGTGGGTCACGACGCTGCCGGGCGTGGTGATCGTGGTCCTCGGAGCCGGCTTCAGCATGATCGGCGATTCGCTGGCCGACCGCCTCGGCCAGAAGTTCGGGGTGGTCGGATGACGTCGACCGACGCGGCACTCCGCGCCGGCGGGCCGGAGACCTCGGCGCCGCCGCTGCTGACCATCGAGGGGCTCCGCATCGGCTTCCCCTCGCTGGAGGGCATCGTCCTCGCCGCCAACGACGCCCATCTGACCGTCGGTCAGGGCGAGGTGCTCGGGCTCGTCGGCGAGTCGGGGTCCGGCAAGAGCGTTACGTGCCGCGCCATCGTGGGGATGGTCCCCCATCCGGGGGCGGTGCTCGGCGGGCGCATCGACTACGACGGGCGCAACGTGCTGGAGTTCAACCGCGCGGAGATGCGCGAACTCCGGGCCCGCGAGATCGCCATGATCTTCCAGGACCCCGCCAGCGCTCTGAACCCCGTCTTCACGATCGGCCATCAGATCTCCGAGGCCCTTCGCGTCAACGCCGGACTGGGCCGGGCCGCGGCACGCGCCAGGAGCATCGAGTTGCTCGAGAGGGTGGGAATCCCGGCGCCGGACAGGCGCATGTCGGCGTACCCGCACGAGATGAGCGGCGGCATGCGCCAGCGCGTCATGATCGCCATGGCACTGGCCGGTGAGCCGCGCCTGCTGCTGGCCGACGAGCCCACCACCGCCCTCGACGTCACGATCCAGGACCAGGTGCTGCAGCTCCTCGAGGACCTGCGGCACGAGCGGAACATGTCGATGATCCTGGTCTCGCACGACATGGGAGTCATCGGAACCGCCGCCGATCGTGTGGCGGTCATGTACGCCGGGCGCATCGTGGAGGTGGCTCCCACCGATGTGCTGTTCAGCAGCCCGGACCACCCCTACACGCGGGCACTCATCGACGCCATGCCGCAGCTCGAGCCGGAGGATCGATCGGAACTGCGGACCATCCCGGGCCAGCCGCCGGATCTGTTGAAGCTGCCGGAGGGATGCCCCTTCGCCCCTCGTTGCCCGCTGGCGCGCGACGAGTGCGCCGAGGTGTCGATGGAGTTGACCGCCGTCTCGCCGGCGCAGCTCTCGGCGTGCCCGTTCGCGAGGGGCCGATCATGAGCGCGCTCCTGCCCACCGGTGCCGGCGGTGATCCGATTCTCGTCGTGGAGGCGCTGGAGAAATGGTTCGCCGTCGAGCGCTCACTGCTGGAGTGGATCCGCCGCAAGCCGCGCGAGCGCGTTCACGCCGTCGACGGGGTCTCGTTGCATCTGCTGCCGAACGAGGTGCTCGGGATCGTCGGAGAATCGGGCAGCGGGAAGAGCACCCTGGCCCGTTGCCTGGTCGCCCTCTACCGGCCGGATCGGGGGAGCATCGTCTTCGACGGGCTCGACGTGACCGAGGCCGCGGGGCAGTCGCGCCGCGATCTCCACGGACGGATGCAGATGATCTACCAGGATCCGTTCACCTCGCTCAACCCGCAGATGTCGATCGGGGCGGCCATCGAGGAGGCCGGCCGGGTGCACGGCCGCGAGGGGGACGCTTTCGTGGGCGACCTCCTCGACGTGGTCGGGTTGCCGCGTTCGTTCGCGCGTCGCCGTCCCCGGGCGCTGAGCGGGGGGCAGCGCCAGCGTGCCGCCATCGCCAGAGCGCTGGCCGTGCAACCCGAGGTGTTGATCGCGGACGAGGCCGTGAGCGCGCTCGACGTGTCGATCCAGGCCCAGATCCTGAACCTGTTCGCCCAGCTGAGCGACGATCTGGGCCTGGCGATGATCTTCATCGCCCACGACCTGGCCGTCGTCTCCCACGTGGCCGACCGCGTGGCCATCATGTACCTGGGGCGGATCGTGGAGGAAGGGCCGGTCGAGGCGGTCTTCCGGACCCCCCGGCATCCCTACACGAGGGCGCTGCTGGATGCCCATCCCGATCCCTACTCGCTGGGCGCGGCCGACGAGACCGCCTCCATCTCGGGAGACATTCCCTCGCCCCTCGACATCCCGTCCGGATGCCGCTTCCGGACCCGCTGCCCCTACGCCACCGACGTCTGCGAGACCGACGACCCGGCGCTCGCGCCCGACGACCTGCCGCACCGGGTGGCCTGCCACGTGCTGCCTTTCGGATCTCCGACTGAGGGTTGAGACGGCGAGACCGCCTCGCTCGCCGGACGGCGGTTGCCGAATAGCCCTGTGAACTAGGGTCGCTGTGAGCCGGCGAGGATCGGAGGGCACTGTGGCTGACCTGGTCGCGGCGGAATTGCGCCGCAGCATCACGGTGACGATGAAGCGGCTCTCGGCGTCGTCGCTCATGCCGGCATCGCAGGGCAACCTGAGCGCCCGCGACGCCGATACGGGCAACGTGGTGATCACCCCGCACGCCTATCCCTACGAGGACATGACGCCTGACGACCTGGTGGTGCTCGCTGCCGACGGGACGCAGATCGACGGCCGCCTCGACCCCTCCTACGACGCGCTCCTGCACCTCGGCGTCTACGCGGCGCGTCCCGAGGTGTGCGCGGTGCTGCACACCGAGCCGCCGTATGTGAACGCCTTCGGAGCCCTGAATCGGGCCATCCTGCCCGTGACGACGACGGGCCTGAAGTCGGCCAACGGCAGCATTCCCATCATGCCGTTCCGTCACCGCCGGGACGAGGCATTCGTCGCCGAGATGCTGGAGATCATGGGCGACCGTCACGGGGTGGTCTGGCAGAACCACGGCCTGCTCGTCGTCGCCGACACCGTGGAGAACGCCGCCGAACGCACCATCGGCATCGAGTTCAACGCTCAGGTCATGCATCTCGCTCTGCGGGCAGGCGAGCCGCAGACGCTCGAGCGCGTCGGCGCGGACATGATCGTGGCGTGAGGGAATGAACGTCCCGGTTCACGAGGGCTCCTCCCGGGCCGGATGATCTCCACCGGCGTCGCTGCGGGCTCGGGCACCGGCACACGAATCGCCGGAACGCACGGTCGGGCGACAGGCCGGTGACGCTCCTCGGCGTCGACATCGGCACGACCGGGTGCAAGGTGGTCGCGGTCGACTCCGAGGGGTTGCCGCTGCTCAGCGCATACCGCGAGTACCGCCTGGCGACCCCGCGGCCGGGATGGGCCGAACTGGATCCGGTCGAAGTCTGGGGCGCGGTCTGCTCGGCCATCCGGGAGGTCACCGCGGCGCTACCCGAGCGGCCCCGGGCCCTGGCGGTCGCCACCCTCGGCGAGGCGGTGACGCCCATTGACGCCTCCGGTGCCGCGCTGGCACCGACGATCCTCTCCTTCGACGGCCGAGCCCGGGCCTGCTACGAGCACCTCGTCGGCGCCCTCGGCGCAGCGCGGCTCACCTCCGTGTGCGGTGTGGAGCCGCAGCCGCACTACTCCGTCGCCAAGTGGTCTTGGATCGCTCGGGAGATGCCCGAGACGTACCGCCGTGCCGCCACCCTCGCCTGCTTCGGTGATCTCTGCGCCGTCCGTCTGGGGCTTCCACCGGTCATCGATCACACGATGGCGACGCGGACGCTCGCCTTCGATGCCGCCGGCGGTTCCTGGTCCCCGGAAGTCCTTGACGCCGCCGGACTCGACATCGGGAAGCTCCCGACTCCTGCTCCCACCGGGACCGTCGTGGGCGCCGTTGCCGCACGGCAGGCTCGGGAGCTGGGCCTCGCCGACGGTGCAGTGCTGGTCACCGGCGGGCTGGACCAGGTTTGCGCCGCATACGGCGCCGGCATCGGCGCTGAAGATGACGGCAGTGCCATGCTGTCGCTCGGGACCGTGGCGGTCTTGGCGGCGGTTCTGCGCGCCGACGAGTCGGGGCGGAACTCAGTGCCAACGGTCCCGTACCGGGCGCCGGGCGAGCGGCTCGCCATCGCCGGAACCCCCGCCGGGGGCGCTGTGCTGCGCTGGTACCGCGACCGGTTCGGAGCCGCGGAGGCGGCTGCGGTGGCCGGCGCCGAGGACGAGTTCTACGACCGGATCGTCGCCGGCACGGCCGATGTCGAGACCGATCTGATTGCCCTGCCGCACTTCGCCGGCTCGCGCACGGCCTTCGCCGATCCGCAGGCGACCGCGGCGCTCATCGGCATGACGTTCGCCACCGAGACGCGCCACATCGTCCGCGCCCTGCTGGAGGGCGTGGCGCTGGAGACCGCCGCAATGGCCGGGAGGCTCACCGAGTCGGGCGCCGCGGTGACATCGCTCCGCGCTGTCGGCGGGGGATCGCGCTCGCCGGTCTGGATGCAGATCTTCGCCGACGTGCTCGAGGTCCCCGTGGAATCGACCGCCAGCGCGGAAGCCGCGGCCGTCGGTGCGGCACTCATCGCCGGTGCCGCCACGGGCGTTGGCGCCGGGGATGGTCGGGGCCTCCCCCTGAGTCGGCGGTACGAGCCCGAAGAATCTGCCAGCAGGGGATACCGCGCGAAGCTGACGCGCTACCACGACCTCCACGGCGCGCTGGCGGCGGTTCGTGACGCCGGCCGGTAGCGCAGCGGAGTGGGGACAGGACGATCCATGAGCAAGCTGCGACTCGGCGTGATCGGCGCCGGTGCCTGGAGCGTGGCCTCGCACCTGCCACGCTTGGCGCACCACGCACACGTCGTGGCGTGAGCGATCCCGACCGCCGGCGCCGCTAGCGCGGGATTGTTCCGTTTCCTACAGTTGCAGCACCGCCCGGATCAGCCGGGCCCCAAATCATGGGGGGAGTCTCGTGAAGAAACTGTCGGGCCTGCTGGCCCTCACCTTGGCCGTCGTCCTGATCGCGGCGTCGTGCGGAGGCGAAGACGACGAGAGAACGGTCGGTTTCGCCAACATCCTGCGGACGGGTTGCGAGTTCTGCAACGACGTCGAGAACGGCGTCACCGCGGAGGTCGCCGATGCGGGTTGGGAGCTGTACGCCCTCGACCACGACCTGGACGCCAACAAGATGCTCGCCAACGCCGACGCCATGATCACCCGCGAGGTGGACGTCTACCTGAACTTCGACGGCGGCATCACCAACTACGAGACCACGCTGGAGAAGATGGCCGAGGCGGAGATCCCGATGATCTTCATCGACGGGCCCATCCCCGAGCCGGCCGATGATGTGTACTGGTTCGGCGCGCACGGCCAGTCGGCGGGCCAGCAGATGGGCGAGTACGCCCTCGACTACATCAACAACAACTGGGGCGGCAACGTCGACGGCATCTTCGGCATCTACCAGAGCACCTGGCCCGATGAGACCAAGGCGCGCATGGTCGTGGCCATGGACGTGATCTCACAGCAGTTCCCCGAGTGGACGATGGACACGATCACGCTCAACGACGTCGTGCTGGAGGGCTCGGAGACGCAGGCCGCGGCGGCCGCGTACCTCAACGCCAACCCGGACGCGAAGAACCTGCTGTTCATCGCCACCACCAACGACCTCGCTGGCGTGGCGGTCGTGGCGGCCATGGAGCAGCTCGGGCGTCTCGACGCCGGTGTGGTGCTGTCCAACGGCGGCGCCTCGGACGCGCTGGCGGAGATCCGGGATCCGGACTCGCCGTTCATCATGTCGATCGGCTACTTCCCCGACCGCTACGGCGAATTCCTGCGCCCGATCATCGCCACGATCCTCGACGGCGACACGCCCGCGCAGCGGGTGAACCACGTCACCCACGTCCCCATCGACGCCAGCAACATCGACGAGTGGTACCCCGAGGGCTAAACCTCACTGAGTAAGTGGAACGGGTGCGTCCGCGGCATCGCAGGCCGGCGGACGCACCCGGAGCCTCCCGGCAAGCGCACGACCCAGCCTCGGTTACCGTCGTCGCGAGACCGCGGGCGGGCCGTGGGGCGCCCCGCCGGAAGGCGACGAGGTTGATCCGCATGAATGGAATGACGCGGTGACGAGTGCCGGCCGCTCGCACGGCCCCGCCATGGGGCTCATCGTCCGGATGTTCACCGCCACGAGCGGTCGCCCGGACGAGACCAAGCCCGAAGTTGCCGGGCCGGCCTGGATGAGCCCCGTCTCCACCCTGGCCGAGTTCGAGGCCCGCCTCGACATCGCCGCGGAGATCGGGGCGATGGGCATCGAGGTCACCCAGGCCGGACAGCCGTCGGGCGTGCGCCACCTGCTCGAGAGCCCCCGCAGCCGGGCGATGTTCAGCGATGCGTTCGCCCGCCGAGGCCTGGCGATCTCCGCCCTCAACTGCGCCGGCATGCCCCTGCATCCGCTTCGAGGGCCCGAGCATCGCCGGCTCATCGAGGACACGTTCCGGCTGGCCGAGCTCCTCGGCGTCGAGAAGATCGTGACCATGTCGGGCACGACCGGCGACGGCGGCGGCGCATCAACCGTCAACTGGGTGTTCTATCCGTGGCCCGACGACAGCGTGGCTCTGCTGGAACGCCAGTGGTCGGAGGGAATCGCCCTGTGGGCGGACCTGGCGGGACTCGCCGAGCGTTGCGGCGTCCGTCGCATCGCCTTCGAACTGCACCCGATCCACCTCGTGTACAACGTGCCCACGCTGGTGCGCATGCGGGAGGCGGTCGGCCCGATCATCGGCGCCAACGTCGACCCCAGCCACCTGTTCTGGCAACAGATGGATCCGGTGCGGGTCGTGGAGGCCCTCGGCGAGGCGGTCCATCACGTGCAGCTCAAGGACACCGAGATGGTGCCCACCGAACTCGCCCTTGCCGGCGTCCTGGACCAGCGACCCTTCGGCGATCCCTCGGCGCGCGCCTGGCGCTATCGCACGATCGGACGGGCGCACGATGCCGCTTTCTGGGGAGCGCTCGTGGACGCCTTGGCGTCGGTCGGCTACGACGACTACGTGAGCATCGAGAACGAGGACCCGTACCAGACCTACGAGGAGGGCGTGCGCGAGGCGGGGCGCTTCCTGGCGCCGCTCCTGGCCGACGCCGCGGCGGATTGAGGCGACCATGGCACCGCAGATCGACCTGACTTCCGACATCCCCCCGGTTGATCTGGGCCCCGTGGCGGCCCTGGACCTCGTGCCGCCACCGCTGCGGCAGGAGATTCCCGGCGACCTGCGGATCGGCCTGGTGGGAGCCGGTCGCATCGTGCACAGCGGCGTGATGCCCGCCTACCGGGCGGCCGGTCTCCAACCCGTTGCCGCTTGCGACCCCGACCCGGTCGCAGCCAAGGCGATCCGCGACACCTGGGGCGTGGAGCAGACCTTCGACGACTACCGGTCGATGATCGACGCGGTCGACGTGGACCTGCTCGACATCAACATCCGCTGGGACGTGGGGCTCTCGCCGCTGCGCGTGGAGGTGGTGGCCGAGGCTGCTCGACGCGGCATCCACGTCATCATCGCCAAGCCTGTTGCCGAGACACCGCAGCAGTGCCAGGACATCGTGGGGCACGCGCGTGAGGGCGGCATCACGTTCGGCGTGGATTTCAACACCCGCTACGCCCCGGCCTTCTACGGCTGCCGGGCCCTCATCCTGGCCGGCTCGCTCGGGCCGCTCATCTCGGCGGGGATCAACTACCACTCGGGCATCGGGCGCCAGCACACCAACGCCTTCGACGCCGTGCACGACGTCTGCATCCACGCCGTGGACGTGCTCCAGTCGTGGTTCGGTGAGGCGCCCGAGGAGGTCTACGGCAACTGGTCGCGGCGGGTGGACGGCGTGGGATCGGTGCTCTCGGGCGTCTTCAGCTTTGCGAGCGGCGCCAACGCCACGCTCTTGTACGACTTCGCCACCCGTCACCGGCGCCGTTTCGAGATGTTCGCCGTGGGCGAGCGGGCGGGCGTCGACGGCATCCAGGATCAGGAACTTCCCGGCCCGGCCCGGCTGGTGCGGGCGGAGTTGCGCTACGGGCCGCACGAGCCGCGCGGCTCGGCGCTGGAACTGCCGCTGCAGTACACGCTGTCGCCCGAGTCGTACCTGGCGACGCGTGCCGACGTGCTGCAGTGCATCGCTGGCGGCGGCGAGCCCTGGGCCAGCGGCACGGACATCCTGCGCAGCATGAGCACGCTGTTCGCGCTGAAGGAATCCATCCGCAGCGGGCAGCCGGTGCGGCCGTCACTCGATCCGGAGGAGTCATGAACGGCGAATCCACCGGTGTCCGCCGCCTGGCGGTGGAACGCCTCGACCGGGCCGCCTTCGCGCCCTTCGGGGCGGTCATCGCCCCCGAGACGGCCGACTCGCCCAACCTGAACCGGGCGTCCAACAACCTGGGCTACCTCTGGGTGCAGAAGGAGTTGGAGTTCCCCGGCCGGGCCTACATGTGCTCGCTGCGGTACTACTACCGGGGAAACCGCTGCGAGTTCGTGCAGAAGCATCCGGCCAGCACCGTCACGCTCATCACGCTCGGCATGCACTCGGCCGCCTTCGTGGCCGTGCCCGATGTCGACGGCCGCCCCGACGTCGATGCGGCCCGTGCGTTCCTGATCACCGGTGGGACGGGCGTGGTGATCAATCGCGGCACCTGGGTGCGCTACGCCTACCCGCTCGGTGCCTACGTGGACTTCGCCTACGTGACCCAGCGGGTCGACCCTGCCACCGCCAACACCACCGACGACGTGGTACGCGTCAACCTGGACAGCGAACTGGGATTCGTCTTCGACCTGGAGTTCGCGCCGCCGGCAGACGATGACTACCAGCTTGGACCCAGCGGGGCGGTCGTCGCCGGCCCGCCCCAGGACCCACCGGGAGAGTGATTCACGTGAACGAACACGCCGGCCCGAACGGCAACGGATCGAACGGTGCCCCGCTGCTGCAACTGCGAGGGATCTGCCGCAGCTTCGGTCACATCCGGGCGGTGCACGAGGTGGACGTGGACCTGCACCGCGATGAGATCCTCGGGATCGTCGGCGACAACGGCGCCGGCAAGTCCACCCTGATGAAGATCATCGCGGGCACCGTGAGTCCCGACAGCGGCCGGATCCTCATGGATGGCGAACGGGTCGAGATCGCCACCGCCCAGGACTCCCGCCGCCTCGGGATCGAGATGATCTACCAGGACCTGGCGCTCTTCGACAATCTGGACGTGGCCGCCAACGTCTTCATCGGGCGTGAGCCGACGAAGGGACTGCCGAGCCTGCTGGGGTTCCTGGAGCGCCGCCGCATGCACCGCGAAGCAGCCGCTCTGCTGGAACGCCTCAACATCATGATCGGATCCACGAGGCTTCCCGTGGGGGTCCTCTCGGGCGGGCAGCGGCAGATGGTGGCCATCGCCCGGGCGGTGGCGTTCGAGGAGAACAACCACGTCCTGCTGATGGACGAGCCGTCGGCAGCGCTCGGGGCGACCGAGTCGGCCACGGTCACGGAGCTGATCCGGGAGATCCGCCGCGACGGCCTGTCGATCATGATCATCAGCCATCGCATCCCCGAGGTCCTGGACCTCGCCGATCGGGTCATGGTCATGAAGCGGGGCGAGCACGTGGCGACGCTCGACGCCCGCGCCACGTCGGTGGAGGAGTGCGTCAACCTCATCGTGGCCGGCGCGCCGGCGGCCGGGCAGGCGTGACGGCCACCGCCACCCCGCCGGGCGCTCCCCTCGACAGCCGCGCCCAGGCCGCGGCCCGCGCCCGGCGCCTCCTGCTCGGCCAGCACGTCCTGCTGCTCATCGCTCTGATTCTGCTGGGGACCTACTTCACGTCCCGGCTCGACTTCTTCCTCACCAGCCAGAACGTCCTCACGATCCTGCGGTTCAGCGCGGTCACCTTCATCGTCGCCACCGGCTTCACGCTGGTCCTGATCGGAGGCGGCCTCGACCTCTCCATCGGCTCGGGGATGATGGTCGTGGGGGTCACGTCCGGGAAGCTCTTCCAGGCAGGCGTTCCCCTCGTCCTGGCGTTCCTGATCGGGGTGGTCGTCGGGATCGTGCTCGGGTACGTCAACGGGCTCATCATCACCCGCTTCCGCATCAACCCGCTCATCGCCACGCTGGCGATGCTGTTCGTACTGCTGGGCGTGGGGTTCATCATCACCGACGGGCGCTCGCAGCAGATCCGCGACGACGGCTTCCGCTTCGCCCGGGAGAACGTGGGCGGTGTCCCGGTGCCGGTGTTCTTCCTGATCGCCACCGCCGTGCTGTCGGTGGTCCTGCTGCACACCACCAAGGCGGGCCGGCACCTGTTCGCCGTGGGCGGCAATCCGGACGCGGCCCGCCAGGCCGCCATGAACGTCGACCGGTTCCGCCTGGGGATGTACACCGTGGCCGGTCTCTACACCGGGATCGCCGGTGTCCTGCTGGCATCGGACCTGGGCGCTATCGCCCCCAACTCGGGACGCAACTGGGAGCTGTACGTCGCCACGGCCGTCTTCCTGGGCGGCGCCAGCCTCACCGGGGGCCGGGGATCGGTCCTCGGCACGTTCATCGGCGTGGTGTTCGTGCGCACGCTCGACAACGGCCTCGTCCAGATGGCGGTGCGACCCCAGATCGTCCTGATCGTCGTGGGCACCGCCATGATCCTGGCGGTTGCATTCGACCAGCGACCCAAGGGTGGGTTCCGATGACCGCCGTCTTACCGGAGAGCGCCACCACCGAGGGCCCGAACTGGTCGCAGCGCCTGCGTGGCCTGGTGTTCTCCGGGAGGCTCACCTGGGTCACGCTGGGCACGGTCATCGTGGCGGAGTTCGTGATCTTCAGCATCGCGGCGCCCCGCTTCCTGAGCACTACGAACCTGCTGAACACCGGCCGGGCGACGGCGGTGCTGATGATCGTCGCCACCGGCGCCACGTTCGGGCTCATCTCCGGCGCCCTCGACATCTCGGTGGGCTCGGTCATGGCGCTCGCGGGCACGATCGGGACGCAGATCGTCATCGCCGGCTATCCGGCCTCGCTGGCCATCCTGGCGGCCATCGGCTCGGGCGTCGGCGTGGGGCTCGTCAACGGCTTCGTCGTGGTGAAGCTCCGGGTCAATCCCCTGGTTGCGACATTGGGCATGCTCGGCATCGCCTTCGGGCTGGCGTTCGTCGTGGACGGTGGCGCTGGCATCGCCGGCAACCTGCGCCAGACCACCGACGCGGCCTACGGCGTGATGAAGAACGACCTCGTGGGGATCCCGCTGCCGCTGGTCTTCGCCGTGCTTTTCGCCGCAGCGGGGTGGGTGCTGCTCGCCAAGACGCGCTTCGGGCTCTACGCCTACGCCGTGGGCGGCAACGCCTCGGCGGGGCGGTCGGTTGCGCTCCCGGTGGACCGGCTCCGGATGATGTACCTCGTCTTCAGCGGCGCCTGCGCGGCGACCGGCGGCTACGTGCTGTCGTCCATGCTGGGCGGGTCGGGGGCCGCCAGCGTGCCCGGCACCCTGGTGCTGACCGTCGTGACCGCCGTGATTCTCGGCGGGGTCGGTCTGCTGGGAGGCACCGGCTCCATGGGTGGGACGATCCTCGGTGTGATCGTGCTGGGCGTCCTGGAGAGCGGCATGACACTGGCCGGCTGGCCGACCTTCTACCAGTACGTCGTGGAAGGCCTGCTACTCATGCTGGCCGTAGGCTTGGACGCGGTGCGGACAGGGGGCTACCGCTGAGCGCCGGCCAGGAGGGCACATCATGACCATGACCGCCACGCGGGCCGAGGGCGACCAACCTTTGGGCGATCCGTTGCGCATGTTCATCGGGGGCGAGCGGGTGGAGGCGCTCTCCGGGCGCACCTTCGACTCCATCGATCCGTTTACCGGGGAGGCTTGGGCGCAGGTTCCCGAGGCGAGCGCCGCGGATGTGGACCGGGCCGTCGCCGCGGCGCGCGCCGCCTTCGACGAGGGTCCCTGGCCGCGGCTGGCGGGTGTGGAGCGGGCCCGGATCATGCGTCGCCTGGCGCGGCTCATCGAGGAGAACGCGGACGAACTGGCCACCATCGAGGTCCGCGACAACGGCAAGCTGCTGCGCGAGATGGCGGGGCAGGCGGCGCTCCTGCCGGAGTTCTACGACTACTTCGCCGGTGCCGCCGACAAGATCGGCGGCGAGGTCCTGGACTCCGCCAAGACCAACTTCTTCGTCTACCAGCTGTTCGAGCCCGTCGGTGTCGTTGGGGCCATTACGGCATGGAACTCGCCCCTCATGCTCGTGGCCTACAAGCTGGCGCCCGCTCTTGCGGCCGGGTGCAGCTTCGTGCTGAAGCCCTCCGAGCACACGTCGGTCTCGGCGCTGCGCTTCGCCGAGATCGTGGCCGAGGCCGGGGTCCCCGACGGTGTCTTCAACGTCGTCACCGGCGATGGCCCGAACGTCGGTGAGCCGCTGGTCTCGCACCCCGGTGTCGACAAGGTGGCGTTCACGGGTTCGGTTGCCACCGGCATACGCGTCGCCAGGGCGGCGGCCGAGCATCTCGCTCCCGTGTCCCTGGAACTCGGAGGCAAGTCACCCAACATCGTCTTCGCCGATGCCGACATCGAAGCCGCGGCCAACGGTGTCGTGGCGGGGATCTTCGCCGCCTGCGGGCAGACCTGCGTGGCGGGTTCCCGGCTGCTCGCCGAACGCCCCGTGCACGACGAGCTGGTCGAGCGAGTAGTGGGTCGGGCACAGGAGATCATCCTCGGGAATCCGATGGAACTGGCGACAGAGATGGGCCCGCTGGCCTTCGCCGCCCAGTGGGAGAAGGTCATGGGCTACATCGGTGTCGGTACCTCCGAGGGGGCGGAGTTGGCCACCGGCGGGCGCCGCCCGGAGCGCTTCGGCGACGGCCTGTTCGTGGAGCCCACCGTCTTCGTCGGCGTCGACAACTCCATGCGGATCGCACGCGAGGAGATCTTCGGCCCCGTCCTGTCGGTGATCCCGTTCGACGGGGAGGCCGAGGCGCTGAGCATCGCCAACGACTCGCCGTTCGGCCTCGCCGCGGGTGTCTGGACGAGGGACGTCCAGCGGGTCCACCGGATGGTGCCGCGACTGCAGGCCGGCACTGTCTGGATCAACGCCTATCGCACGATCAACTACGACGTGCCCTTCGGCGGGTACAAGATGAGCGGGCACGGCCGGGAGAACGGGCTGGAGGGTCTGCGCGAGTATCTGCACACCAAGTCCGTCTGGGTCGAGATGTCCGGCGCCACACGCGACCCGTTCAAGCTGGGTTGAGCACGGCCGGGACGCGGGTATCGAGCCGGCTGACCACGGGAGGTCACCGATGAGTGAGGACAGCCGGCCGCAGGTCACCTCCGGTCTCGAGGGCGTATTGGCCTGCTACTCGTCGGTCTGCTCCATCGACGGTCCCGGTGGCGTCCTGACCTACCGGGGCTATGACATCCGCGACTTCGTGACAGACGCCTCGTTCTGTGACGTCGCCTGGCTGTTGTGGCACGCCGACTGGCCGGACGAAGCCGAGAGCGAGGCATTCGCCGCCGAGGTTGCGTCTCACCGCCACCTGAGTGAGGGCGTGTCGGCACTCCTGGCCGCTGCGCCGCTGGACACTGCGAACCCCATGGCGGTCTTGCGCTCGGCCGTGTCGCTGGTGGGCGCGGAGGATCCCACGGCCGACGACATCTCGCGGGACGCCGTGGTGGCGAAGGCGGCGAGGCTCGTGGGCTGCCTGCCGACGATGGTTGCCGCCATGTCACGCTACCTGCAGGGCAACGAGCCGATCGCGGCCGACCCGAGCCTCGACCATGCCGCCAACTTCTGCTGGATGCTGACCGGGCGGCAGCCGTCCGAGCAGGAGTCGGGTGCCCTGAACGCGCTGCTGAACACCTATGCCGAGCACGAGCTCAACGCCTCGACCTTCGCGGCCCGCACCACCGTCGGCACGCTCTCGGACTACTACTCGGCGATGGTCTCGGGCATCGGGGCGGTCAAGGGGCCGCTGCACGGCGGCGCGGTGGACGACGCCATGGCGGTGTTCTCCGAGATCGGCGAACCCGGCGGCGTCGTGTCGTTCGTGGAGGCGGCTCTGGCGGCGCGGCGCAAGGTCCCCGGGTTCGGCCACCGCGTCTACCGCACCCGTGACCCGCGTGCGATCGCCATGGACGTCCTGGCCGCCGAGTTGGGTGCGGAGGCCGGCGAGCCGCACTGGCACGCCACCGCGAGTGCCCTGGAGGCCGAACTGCACGAGCGCAAGGGACTCAACGCCAACGTGGACTACTACTCGGCGCTGGTGCTGTATCACCTCGGATTCCCGCTGAGCATGTTCACCAGCTTCATCGTCTGCAGCCGCGTGGCGGGTTGGACGGCCCACGTGCTCGAGCAGTACGCCGACAACCGTCTCATCAGGCCCCGCGCGCTCTACGACGGTTCAGCACCGCGGCCGTACCCGGTGGGCTGAACGTGGACCGGGCGGTCCCGGCGTCGTTCTGGCGAGGGGGCACGAGCCGCGCCGTTCTCTTCCGGGAAGATGACCTGAGCGAGTTCCGGCCCGAACAGGTCGAGGCGATCATCCTGGCGGCGCTGGGCAGTCCCGACCCCGACGGGCGCCAGATCGACGGGCTCGGCGGGGGGATCTCCTCGCTCAGCAAGGCGGCCGTCGTGGGTCCCGCTCCGACCGGCAGCGCCGCCGATGTGGCATTCCGCTTCGCCCAGGTGGAGGTGGCCGAGCCGCGGGTTGACTTCACGGGCAACTGCGGCAACATCTCCGCCGCCGTCGCCCCGTTCGCCGTCAACGAGGGTCTGGTGGCGGGGGGCGGCGACGTGGCCGAGGTCGTGGTGCTGAGCCTCAACACCGGCCAGCGGTACCGGGCCCGCGTGCCGCTCAGGGCCGGTCGGTACGACCCGTCCGGGGACTTCGCCATCGCCGGCGTGCCGGGCACGGGCGCGCGACTGCGACTCGACTACCTGGATCCCGGCGGCTCGATCGGGAGGGGAGCGCTTCCCACCGGCCGTGTCCGCGAGGAGGTCGGGTTGCCGGATCTGGGCGGGGTGCCGGTGTCCATCGTCGACGTGGGCAATCCCGCCGTGTTCGTGGCGGCTGGCGCGCTCGGTGCTCCCGGCGCCGCCGCGGCGCCGCCTGCCGCACTCGACGCCGACGAGGCTCTCCAGAGCCAACTCGAAATGATTCGTTGCGAGGCCGCGGTCCGCACCGGCGTCGCCGGCTCGGTCGACGACGCCCGCCGGCACCGGCGGACCGTGCCGAAGGTGGCGCTGGTCGGCGAATCGAGGGCGTATCGCAGCACCAGCGGCGAGGAGGTTGCCGCCACCGATGTGGATCTGCTGGTCCGGCTGATCTCGATGGGGCGGACACACCGCACCCTGGCGATGACCGGCGCGATGGCTTGTGCCGCAGCGGCTGCCATGGACGGCAGCGTCGTGGCCGAGCTGGCCGGCGGCTCGATCGAGGCGACGGCGCCGGAGGCCGGCGAGCGTGCCCGAACGGCACGGCGCGTGCGCCTCGGACATCCGGCCGGCGTTCTGGCGATGGAGGTGACCGCCGAGGGTGCAGCCGGCGCCTGGCGGGTACCGAGCCTCGTCGTGGATCGGACGGCTCGCGAGATCATGCGCGGCACGGTGCAGGTGCCGCAGGCCTATCTCGACGGCGAGGCCTGGTTCGCCTCCGGTTCGCCTCCGTGAGCGCATTCGGCTCCGAAGCCGGCCTCGAGACAGCCGCCGGGGCGGTGCGCTACTACCGCCTGAGCCGCCTCGAGGAGTTGGGGCTCGCAGCGGTCGACGAGCTGCCGGTGAGTATCAAGGTGCTGCTCGAGGGCGCGCTGCGTCACGCCGAGGAGGCGCCGGGTGGGGCCGGTGAGCTGGCGGGGGACGTGCAGGCGCTGGCGGGTTGGGGTGCCGCGACGCCACCGGGGACGTCGGTGGCGTTCCGTCCCGGCCGGATGATCCTGCAGGACTTCACGGGCATCCCGGCGCTGCTGGGCGTGGCGGCGGTGCGAAGCGCCGTGCAACGAGCCGGCGGCGATCCGGAGCGGGTCGATCTCTCCACGCCGACCGACCTGGTGATCGACCACTCGCTGCAGGTGGACGTGGCGGGCTCGCCGGGCGCCGACGCAACCAACCTGGCCATCGAGTACGAGCGGAACGCCGAGCGCTTCGCCTTCGCCCGTTGGGCCGAGCAGGCCTTCGCCAACCTGCGAGTGGTGCCGCCCGGCAAGGGCATCGTGCACCAGGTGAACATGGAGTTCCTGGCCTCGGTGGTGTCGCTAGATGCGGCCGGAGACGGGGTGATGGCCCGGCCGGACACCGTCGTGGGCACCGATTCGCACACCACGATGATCGGCGGGATGGGGGTGCTCGGTTGGGGTGTCGGCGGCATCGAAGCCGAGACCGTGATGCTCGGCGAGCCGATCGATCTCGTGCTGCCGGAAGTCGTGGGGGTGCGGCTGACGGGACGGCCCGCCGCAGGCGTCACCGCCACCGACCTGGTGCTGGCACTGGCGCGTGCGCTCAGGCAGGCGGGCGTCGTGGGCGCCTTCGTGGAGTTCTTCGGCGCCGGGGTGGACTTCCTGAGCCTCGAGGACCGGGCCACCGTGGCCAACATGGCTCCGGAGTACGGCGCCACGACCGGCTACTTCGCGCCGGACGGCGAGACGCTGCGCTACCTGCGCCGCACGGCGCGATCGGCGGCGCACGTGGACCTCGTCGAGCGTTACTGCAGGGCCCAGGGGCTGTTCCGTACCCCCGACAGCCCGACTCCGGCCTTCAGCCGGGTGATGCGCTTCGACCTCGCAGACGTGGCACCGACGGTGGCGGGGCCCTCGCGGCCCACCCAGACCCTTACCTTGCGGGAAGTCCCGGAGTCACTCGCCGAAGCCCTGGCGGATCGTGGTCCGGCCCGCACGCCGGCCACCACCGGCGTGCGCGACGGCGACGTCGTCATAGCGGCGATCACGAGCTGCACCAACACCTCCAATCCTGCGGTGATGATCGGCGCCGGTCTCCTGGCGCGCAAGGCGGTCGAACGCGGGCTCACGGCGCCGGCACACGTCAAGACCAGCCTGGCGCCCGGATCCCCGGTGGTGGCGGACTACCTGGAGCGGTCCGGACTCCTGCGCCATCTCGAGAAGCTCGGCTTCGCCATCGTGGGGTACGGCTGCACCACCTGTGCCGGTGGCTCCGGACCGCTGGTTGCGCCGGTGGCAGCGGCCGTGGCGCAACACGACCTGTCGGTGGCGGCCGTGCTGTCGGGGAACCGGAACTTCGAGGGACGCATCCACCCGCAGTGCCGGCTGGGCTATCTGGCCTCCCCGCCTCTCGTCGTGGCGTACGCCCTCGCCGGAACGGTCGACATCGATCTGTCGACCGAGCCGATCGCCCTCGATCCCGACGGGACACCGGTGCTGCTGGCCGATCTCTGGCCCGACGAGGCGGAGATCCGCACCGAGACCCAGCGGGCTCTTGCCCCCGAGTTGTTCGCCGCCCGCGCCGAGGACATCTTCAGCGGCGATCCTCGCTGGCGCTCGCCGCTTGCCGAGCCGTCAGCACTGCCTTCCTGGAATCCGGACTCCACCTACATCACCGAGCCGCCCTTCTGTGACTCGGTTCCCGCTGAGCCACCGCCCATCAGCGACATCCTGGGCGCCCGGTGCCTGCTGCTGCTCGGCGACGGCATCACGACCGACCACATCTCACCCGCCGGGGTGATCGACCCCGATAGCCCGGCCGGCCGCCACCTCCTTGAACGCGGCGTGACGCCGGAGCAGTTCAACATCCTGGGGGCGCGGCGTGGCAACCACGAGGTCATGGTGCGCGCCACCTTCGCCAATCCCCGGCTGCGCAACCATCTCGCCGGCGACCGGGAAGGGGGCTGGACGGCCCATCAACCCGGCGGCGAGGTCATGGCGATCTTCGAGGCCGCCGAGCGCTATCGCCGCCGGTCGACACCCCTGGTGGTGCTGGCGGGCGCCGACTACGGCGCGGGCTCGTCGCGTGACTGGGCAGCCAAGGGCACGGCTCTGCTGGGCGTGCGGGCGGTGGTCGCGGAGAGCTTCGAGCGGCTGCACCGCCAGAACCTGATCGGTATGGGGGTGCTGCCGCTGCAGTTCGCCGCCGGGGAGAGTTGGCGCTCCGGAGGAATCGACGGCACCGAGACCTACGACATCACCGGACTGGAGGGACGACTGGTTCCCGGCGCCCCGGCCACGCTGATCGCGACCTCCCCCGGCGGGGCGTCGCGGCGATTCCCGTTGACGGTACGTCTCGACAGCGACGCCGAGGCGACCCACTGGCGCCACGGCGGCATCATCCCGTTCGTGTTCCGGCGGCTCCTGCAGGAACTCCCTGGCTAGGAGAGCTGGACCAGGCTGCGGAGCCGGCGGTCGACCCGGGCGAGGAACCCCTGGCGATCCGCCAAGCTGGAGCGGTCGGAGTCGTAGAAGGCCAGCCACTTCAACCGGCAATGCGCCGGGCAGAGCAGGTGCAGGCTGCGTCGCAGGAAGTGCAGGCCCGCCTCGCCCTGGACGGCGTTGACCCACTTCGAGGAGCCGTGGCTGGTGACCGCCGCCACGTAGCGCAGGTTCGCCAGGAGCTCGCGGCTCGCCGCGGTCGTCTCCGGCCTGCCGGGTCGCGGCGTGGATCCGCCGGCCACGACGTGCTCGAGCCAGCCGGTGAGCATCGCCGGCAGGCCGCTCCACCAAGTGGGGTACACCAGCACCAGGGCGCAGGCGGCGCTCAGGGCCTCCTGGTGCGCGACGACGGTCGCCTCCTCGGCGTCGGTCGGGGAGAACCCGTCGGCGTACAGGTCCAGCAGCTGCGGCTCGGCTCCGGCATCGTCGAGCGTCTCGATGACCTGCGCCGCCACCGCCGCCACGAAGCTCTCCGGCACCGGGTGGCAGAGGACGACGAGCGTGCTCACAGTCCCACCAGGACGCGGTCGAGCTTGGCTGCGAAGCGCCGGCGCGTCGCGGCGACACGCTCGGGCCGGGTGTCGTAGAGCGCCACATAGCGCCGGCGGCAGCGCGGGTTCACGATCAGCCGCATCGTCCGCAGCAGGATGCGGCGCCCGCCGTCGCGGCTGCGGAACACCTCGGACCGGGTTCGATCGTGGATGGCGATCACTGCCAGCCGGCGCACCCCGACGAGGCCTCGCTGCAGCTTGCCGTCGACGAGGTGGAAGCCGACACCGGGAACAAAGGTGCGGTCCACGAAGCCTTTGAGGCGAGGCGGCATGCCGGTCCAGCGTGCCCGGTAGACGAAGACCAACGCTTCGGCGGCACTCACCCGCGGCCCGAAGTCGGCCACGTCAGGCTCCACGAGGGGCTGTCCGGAGTGGTAGGCCCGTCGTCCGGCGGCGGTCATGGCGGCGTTGAAGTCACCCTCGTGCAGGTCGATCAGGTCGACATCGTGATCCGCCGAGGCGAGCGCCGCCTCGACCGCCCGGCGCAGCCCGCCGTCGTCGATCTCGGGCTCGTCGGCCAGAACCAGCACCACGCGCACGGCCCCATTCTGGCAGTCCCGCAGTCCCCGGCCACCAGCGAGGCCGGTTCGCATGGCCGCCGACTGGTGGCGGGGGCTTGACCGCGGCGGGCTACCCTCGGCGCCGGTGCGCGCATCCTGCATCCTGGCCGATGCCCTGCTGCCCGACGGGCGGCGGGTGGACGTGACCGTCGTCGACGGGGTGGTCACGGCGGTGGAGGAGGCACGGCCGCCGGACGAAGTCGCTGCCGGGGCCGGCGCGAACAAGAGCGGCGCGGCGGCCACGGAGCTGCGCGAACGTCACAACCTCGGGGGGATGCTGCTGCTGGGAGGCCTCGCCGAGCCGCACGCCCATCTCGACAAGGCGCTGTCGGCGGACGTGGTGGTGAACGCCACCGGTGACTTGATCGGCGCCGTTCAGGCCTGGCAGGCCCACCGGGGCGGCATCAGCAGCGAGAGCACGATGGCCCGGGCGCTTCGAGCGGTCGAGATCGCCGCCGAGCATGGTGTCACCGCGATCCGCAGCCACGTCGACGTCGGCGCCGACATCGGCGCCCGCGGCGTGGAGGCGCTGGTCGCCGTGCGACGGCTGTGCCTCAGGCTCGTGGACCTGCAGCTCGTGGCGCTGGTCGGCGTGCCTCTGACGGGTCCCGAGGGCGCGGGGAACCGGCGTGCGCTGGCGGCCGCCCTCGCTGCCGGAGCCGACCTGGTCGGCGGTGCCCCCGCGCTGGACCCGCGCCCGGCGGAGTGCGTGGCGATCTGCTTGGACGCGGCCACCGAGGCGGGACTGCCGATCGATCTGCACATCGACGAGACGCTCGATCCGAGTGCTCGCACCCTGGTGGACCTGGCGCGCGGTGTTCGGGACCGGGGATTCCCTCATCCGGTCACGGCCAGCCACTGCGTGAGCCTCGGAACGATGCCCGAAGCCGAGCAGCGCCAGGTCGCCGCATCGGTGGCTGCGGCGGGCATCGGCGTGGTGACCCTCCCGCAGACCAACCTGTTCCTCCAGAGCCGGGGCCTCCGCACGGCGCCGCCGCGCGGCCTCACGGCCATCGAGGCGCTGTCAGAGGCGGGCGTGCGGCTCGCCGGCGGCGGCGACAACCTGCAGGACCCCTTCAACCTGATGGGCCGCGGCGACCCGTTCGAGACCGCCTCCCTTCTGGTGACCGCCGGGCACATGCCCCCGGCGGCGGCGCTGGCGGCGGTCTCCGGCGAGGCCCGGGGCGTGATGGGGCTTGCGCCGGCGGGGGTTGAACCCGGCGCCGTTGCGGACTTCGTGGCGGTGGCGGCCGGGTCGGCGCGCCAGGCAATCGCCGCGGCACCGGGGACTCGGCGCACGTTCAAGGCGGGCCGGCTGGCTGCACAGACCACTCGCACCAGCGTCGTCGGCCGCGAGCCGTCGGCGTGAGGCCGCCGGCTGCGCCGCGGGGACCGGAATGAGTCCCGCCGCTCCCTCCATCCCCTGGGGTGTGTGGTTCGAGCCGACCCAACCCGTGCGGCGGCTCGTGGATCTGGCGAAGCTCGCCGAGGGATTGGGCGCGGAGGTGTGCCTGGTGGCCGACGAGGGCACCGAGCGCGACGTCTACGTGGCGCTCGCCGCGATCCTCGCCGCGAGCGACGATCTGGTGGTGGGTCCGGCCATCACCAACCCCTTCTCGCGCCATCCCGTCACGACTGCCGCCGCGGTGGCCACGCTTGCCGAGATGGCGCCGGGGCGCGTGTGGCACGGGCTCGGCGTCGGCGGCAGCCGGGTGCTGGCTCCCCTGCAGATCGAGCCGCAGCGGCCGTTCACGGCTCTCTCCGATGCCTTCGCCGTGAACCGGCGGTTGCTCAGCGGACGCCGGGCCGGTGACGCCCACCTGGGTTGGTTCCGCGGCACCGTGCCGATGGCGGTGGCGGGGCGGGGCCCGCGCGTGCAGCGGTTTGCAGCCGCCGAGGCCGACTGGGTGATCCTTTCGGCCAAGGCGCTGGCCGACCTGCCCGATGCGGCCAGGACCATCCGCGGCGGAGGAGCCCGCGTCGCCTGGTCGGCCTACCTGGCCTACGACGACACCGAGCGGCGCCGCGCCCTGCGCCACTTCGCCTACATGGCCCTCGACGCGCCCGCCGAGGCCCGCCGCCAGGTCGGCCTCGACGAACTGCGGGCGGCCAGAGTGCGCCGCGCCATGCTCGCCGGACGCTTGGACGAGGCCGCCGAACACCTCCCCGAGTCGCTGCTCGACCTCTACGCGGTCACCGGCACACCCACCGACTGCGCCGCCCGGATCGCCGGCCTGCGCGACTCGTTCGACCTGTTCGCGCTCCCCATGAACGACGAGGAGACCTGCGAGGCCCACATCGAAGCCTCCGCGGCGATCCTCGCCCGCGCCGCCGGCTTGGTCGCGGCGTCACCCTGACCTGACGCGGTCAGGGCGCCGGTCGACGATCCGCGCCCTGCGGGAACCTCTGCACGACCGTGCCGGTCGCGGTCCGGAGCGAGCCGAACATCGACTCCCCGGCGTCAATGCCGGCTGCGACGCGCGGCCCTCGGGCGGGAACTGCTAACCTCCGCCGGACTTTTCGGAGGCGGCCGGTATGCGCGTATCTCACACAACCCGAACCGCCGCGGCGGCGGGGGGGGGGGGCGTGTCAGCGCCCCTCCGACCGGTATCCCGATAGCCTGCATCCTCCGCTAGATCCTCACCACCCGCCGGAGGCGTCGGCGGGTTCCGGTCCTGTCTTCACACCCGCGCCGGTCTGCCTCGCACGCCGCCTCCGGGATGCCGTTCTCTCTGCCGGGCCTCGCGCCGTGGTGCCGCTCGGTGTCGCCGCGCGCATCGGTTCGTCACGAAAGGAAACCGACTCATGCTGAACCTGTCGACCTCCAAGCTGAAGTCCGGCTGCGCCGCGCTCACCGTGTGCGTGCTCGCTGCGGTAGTCGTACCGATCGCAGCGTCAACTCCAGTTCGTGCGCAGGATTGGATCGTCGACGACAATCCAGAGTTCTACGACGAGATGGGGAACTATAGCTGGTTCACGCCGCCTGCGAATGTCAACAGCACTGGCTATGGAACCAACGGTTTTCGGTTCACAATCGCGATCGGCAACGATCCCCGCGAGATGACCGACAGTTGGGCGCAATGGAACATAGGGTACGTGAATGGCATCTACGAGATCGAGGTGTGGATACCCTCTGCTTGGGCGACGGCCCATACCGGATACGAAATATGGGAGGACAGCTCACGCATTGACACTGCATGGATCAATCAGCAGAATGTAAGCGGCTGGCAGCCTCTTGGAACATATGACTTGGGTGGGTACCTCAGGGTCTCGGTCTACGATGCCGTCACACAAGACGACTACCGCACCGTCGGCATCGCAAATGCCCGGTTGGCTGTGGACGCACTCCGCATGCGGCGAGTGGATGCCAATCCTCAACCGGCACCCCCGCCTCCTCCTCCGAGCACCGTACCGGGTCCGCCTCGAAATCTGAGTCTGGTGCTGACTGATGCTGATTCATTTCACATCGACTGGGATCCTCCGTCGGACGACGGCGGGTCTCCCATCACCGGGTATGGCGTCGCTGCCCAGCACGCCGGTAGCGGCGACATATCCGGTTGGTCCACCGTCGGGACTTCGACCAGTTTCGATGGTGTTGTTGGTGCGACCTATACCGTAGAAGTCTGGGCCAAGAACAGCCAAGGGAGCGGATCTGCACAACGTGCTCAGATCACAATCCCATCGACTGGCGACGTGCCAGGACCACCGCGTAATCTGAGATTGACCCGCACCGGCTCCAGTGGAGTCCGGATCACATGGGGCGCACCCGCGAACGACGGCGGCTCAAGGGTTACGAGATACGTGCTCAGCCTATGGAGACCTGACGGGTCGACGAACTCATGGTCCACGACGAATACTCAGTATCAGTTCAGAGGTGACACCGACGCATTCTACACAGTAAGCGTCGTCGCAGAGAACAGACACGGCCCGAGTATCCCCGTAAGGGAGAGCATCTATATCGAACCGGACGAACCAGGATCATCGCTCCCAGATGGAAGCTCGACCGCCGAACGTTCAGTTACGATATCGCTTGGCCCCAACAATTCAGGCGGCAACTATTGTCCCTACTCGTCTCTGGCTTGCCGCTGGGTCAACATCAATCTCAAGAACTTCCCGGCTGGCACGTACTTGACCCGCTGCGTGTGGTGGCACAGCGAGTCAAGTTCGGAACGAGTGCCGATTGCCGGAAACATCAATCACAGTGGTAGCAGCTCTGCAAACTGGATAGGTACTGCTCATTCAACGTACGGGAGGGACGATCGGTCCACGTCACTATCGATGGCGTCAGGTCCAACACCATCAGCTTCCCGGGTAGGGATTCAGGCAGCGCTCCGCCTTCAGCCCGCTCTCAAAATGGCGACTTGCCTCCAACGATGGATAATGACAACGCGTCTATAGGGTCAACCGACGCGAATCGACCGGGCGAGCCGCGGGACTTGAGGGTTGACGTGGATCGCGGCGGACCGACTGTCTCGTGGAAGAGGCCCTTGGATGGGGCCGCTCCGACTGGCTATACGGTCACCTATGAGCGCGACGGGCTGTCTGCCAGCATTGGGCCATGGGAGGAATCGCACCGGATCGACGGGATGTCACCGTCCATAGAAGACCAATTCGTCGGGGAGACGTCACATATCGCGTGACGGTGGTGGCGCATAACGCGCATGGGGACAGTTCGGAGGTAAATGGCCAATTCACCACAGTCGGTCAGTATGCACACTTACCTGTCGTCAGAATTCCCGAGATGCGAGATTCGGCGAAGGATGAAGTACCTCAAGTCTTGGAACGCTACAGTAGAGATTGGAACAAGCATGGCTGGGGAGGCGGAACAGGAAATCCGTGTGGCGTATTCGGTGGTTGCGCGGCAGAGGACGGGTTTTGGCATACGTCAATTTCTCAACGTGATGACTTCGCATCTACGTATGTGTATTGGGATGACTTTGGCCGCACGCCGCTCCGTGGCACATACTCAGTTGAGTTCTTTCTTCCGGAGAAGTCTGCCTGGAAGCAGGATGGGCGTCGAGATCGCTTCACGGCAAGTGCAATTGCCAAGTACACAATCTATGAACGGCAATCTTGGAGTGATGACTGGCGGGTCGTCGGCTACTTCACCATTGATCAAGGTGAAGTAGAAGGGAATCTCGACACTCGAAGCTTGTCACTATCAATGAATCCAACTGAACGCTCCGAGGCTTCATTTGAGACTCGTGAGTATGACAATCGAACACGTGGCTATCGTGCAACGGGCGGCACGTGGGTCTTGGAAGGTGACGTTAGAATCAGGTTACAAGGAAAGGATGGTGAACTAGCTGCTGATTCGCTACGTCTGGTCCAAAGAGATCTTCTGCCGATTGATAAGGAGATCGCGATCTCAAGGTGCCAAGAAAACGTGATAAATGTCATAACAAAGCTTGGATGGATCGGTCTGGCCGTTGATCTCATCGTTAGCCTAGGAGACTGCTGAGCAAGTGGGGTCGGTGTCGGGGCTTGGGGCGCCGGCGGGTGTCGGGGTGCCGGTTTGGGCGGGGTTTTGTGCGGGGCGGGGCGCCGTCGGTGCTTTTGGGTGTCAGTGGGCGGTGTGGAGGGTGAAGGCGCCGTGTTGGTGGGTGATGCCGAGGTC